>CAMWMO010000066.1 GCA_947175305.1 uncultured Lachnospiraceae bacterium | reverse complement strand
GGTCTAGATATATCTGAATATCGTTTGTGTCGAGGGGGAGTCCCGCAGGGCAGCCGTCTATCACAACGCCAAGCCCGGCGCCATGAGATTCTCCCCAGGTAGTGATTCGATAGATAATTCCCAGTGTTGAACCTGCCATTGTCTGTTCCTTTCTTCTGTTGTGTGAAGTTTTCTGAAAATAGTACGCAGGATATCCTGCAAAATTAAATTGCACATGAAATGTCAAATGTACAATTAAATACTAGATAACAAAGGATACATTGCCTTTGTGTGCGGGAAAACGTATATAAGGAGAACTTTGCGCGTATTCTCACGGTTTACCCGTAATCAGCATACCATATTTGGTATAAAATGCAATAGCGGGTATGGAAAAAGAAAGGGAGAAAAAACAGGATGCAGATCTTATTTTGGCAGGAGCAAGAAAATAAAAAATCAAATCAAAAGGGAAAAGAAATAAAAAAAGTGTAGAAATATGACAGATTTACATAAAAAAGGGGTGTACAAATAAATTTTATGTGTTATGATATAAGACAGAGTGATTTGAATAACTAAACTGGGGATTTGGATGGATAAAACATATCGCGAAAATATAATTTCATATTTTACGGGTGTGGCGAAGAAACATAAAGCGTTGAAGTATCCCTGTATCGTGATCTTGCCGATAGTGCTTTTGTTCTATTATTTATGCAGACATTTTGTAACTAACGGTAAACGATACGCAAGTATGGCTTTTGTGGCGATCTTCTTTATGAGCAGCTGCAGCTTTTCCTTTGCGGTCTTTGCAGAACGGACAGGATTTACCAGTGCGCAGGAAACTTACAGCGCTATCGTGGAGACTTCAGATATTTCGCTGGCGGCGGTGGATCCTGTGACACCTGAGAGTGAGGCGCTTCTGAATCTGGAGGGGGAGACCTTTGCAACAGAGCATGATGATGAAGAAGTGGAGATCTATACGCTGGACGATCTGTTGGAGAATCATGACCATGATCATGAGGGAACGGATGATATGGAGATAGAGCCTGCCGTGAGCAGGGAGGAACTCACCTTTGATTCTTCTGATTGGCGGCTTGTCCTGATCAATAAGCAGCATCCCATCCCGGAGGACTACGATTTTACGCTGGCAACCATTACTTCGGGTATGCGTTGTGACGAGCGAGTGATAGAGGATCTGTTACTCATGACAAAGGCGGCGCAGAAGGATGGTCTGCATCTGGCGATCAGATCGCCTTACAGAACATCTGACAGACAAGAGTCGAACTTTAACGACAGGATTAAACATTATATGAAGCAGGGCTTGTCTTATATTGATGCCTATAAGGTCACTTCTCAGGTGATCACCATTCCGGGATGCAGTGAGCATGAGGTCGGTCTGGCGCTTGATATTACCTCAGATACTTACCTGCCATTGCTGCAGGGATTTGCCGAGACCGCAGAAGGAATGTGGCTTGAGGAGCACAGCTGTGAATATGGCTTCATACTGCGTTATCCCTCCGGAAAGGAATACATCACCGGAATAGAGTATGAGCCCTGGCATTTCCGCTATGTAGGCAGGGAGGCAGCCATGATCATGAAGGAAGAGAATCTCTGTCTGGAAGAGTTTTGGGATAAATATTTATAGAAATATTAGCAGAAAGAGGCTTGCATGTATAAGATTTTAAAACAGGAAGGCAGGGCGAAACGGGCCGAATTGACGACAGTGCACGGTACGATACAGACCCCTGTCTTTATGAATGTGGGGACGGTAGCAGCGATCAAGGGAGCCGTGTCCACTGAAGATCTGGAAACCATAGGAACGCAGGTAGAACTGTCTAATACTTATCATCTGCATGTGCGTCCGGGGGATCGTGTCATCAGACAGATGGGCGGACTGCACCGGTTTATGTCCTGGAACAAACCGATTCTCACAGATTCCGGTGGATTTCAGGTGTTTTCTTTGGCGGGACTGCGAAAGATCAAAGAGGAGGGCGTGTATTTTCATTCGCATATAGATGGCCGCAAGATATTTATGGGACCGGAGGAGAGCATGCAGATTCAATCCAATCTGGCATCTACCATTGCGATGGCTTTTGATGAGTGTCCTTCCAGTGTGGCGGAAAGAAAGTATGTGGAGGATTCCGTGGCGCGGACTACCAGATGGCTTGTTCGCTGCAGGCAGGAGATGAAGCGGTTGAATAGCCTGGAGGAGACCATAAATAAAGAACAGCTGTTATTTGGAATCAACCAGGGCGCGGTCTATGATGATATCCGCATCGAACACGCGAAGCAGATCGCAGAACTTGACTGTGACGGTTATGCCTTGGGCGGCCTGGCCGTGGGAGAGAGTCATGAGCAGATGTATCATGTGATCGAGGAGACGGTACCTTATCTGCCGAAGGACAAACCTACTTATTTGATGGGGGTAGGAACGCCGGCTAACATTCTGGAGGCTGTAGAACGAGGCGTGGATTTTTTTGACTGTGTATATCCGACGAGAAACGGGCGGCATGGACATCTTTATACGAATCGCGGCAAGATCAATTTGTTTAATGCGAAATATGAATTAGATGAAAGACCGATAGAGGAGGGGTGTAATTGCCCGGCCTGCAGGCGGTATTCCAGAGCCTATATCAGACATCTGTTAAAGGCGAAGGAAATGTTGGGTATGCGCCTTTGTGTGCTGCACAACTTGTATTTCTACAATACTATGATGGAAGAGATAAGAGAAGCGTTGGAACAGGGGGAGTTTGCGGCATATAAGAAGCGGAAACTTGCCGGAATGAATCCGTAAATTTCAGGAAGGGGCTTGTTTTTCCTTTTCAAGTTGTGTATCATAGGCATTAGATTTTTGATAGAATAAATAACGGAGGATATATTATGGGATTTTTATTAACGGCTGATGCGGCGGCTGCTACGGGCGGCGGTCTGGTCATGGTCATCTATATTGTGGTTATCGTGGCGTTCATGTATTTTATCATGATTCGTCCGCAGAAGAAGGAGCAGAAAAGGGTTGCCGCCATGCTGGCAGATATGGCGGTAGGTGACTGCGTGCTTACCACCAGCGGATTTTACGGTATCGTGATCGATATCAATGACGACACGGTCATCGTAGAGTTTGGCAGCAATAAAAACTGCCGTATTCCTATGCAGAAGTCTGCGGTAGCGCAGATTGAGAAAGCCGATGCGGAGTAAAGGATCAAACGACAGAAACAGTTGGACCATGGCGTAACAGTCATGGTTCTTTTTTTTTCTGTTGACAGAGTGAAATAAATGATGTAAAATCCACTCTTGTCTAATAATATATTACAGAAAAAGTTTTTTATGGAGGAGAATGTTATGAAAAGAAAAACAGTGAAAACAGTACTTTGTGCAGCGTTATTGACGATTGTAATGTCTGCAACAGCCTGCGGTGGCTCTGATGACGGGGCTAAGAATGCGGATGCAGTGGCAGAGGAGGCTTCTGTAGAGGAAGAGGCTCCCGCAGAGGAGGAAGCACCTGCCGAGGAAGAGGCTCCTGCAGAGGAGGAAGCACCTGCCGAGGAAGAGAGCAGTGAACAGAAGACACTTGAGGAGTATTTGTTTGAGGATCCGACTGCGGAACAGCAGCTCAAGGAACAGGCGGCAGCACAGGGAAATGACCAGATGGACATGGATATTGAGGTTAAGGGAAACGATGTTATGTGTGTAGCCACCTTTAAGGATTCCGTAGAATTGCCGGATGATGCAGCAGAACAGCTGAGTGAGGGCATGGATGCAATGGAGTCGGCTTTCGCGGGAATTGCCGGTGTTCTGGATGAGGCGATCGGTGCGGAGAAAGGAACTGTGTCCTACGGCATCAGATATTGCGCTTCGGATGGAACAGTTCTTGCAGAGGCAAGCTTCAGAGCAGAGTAAGAAAAACAGATATAGATCGTTTAACAATAAGCCGGGCTTAAGATTGCCCGGCTTTTCTATATTGAAATTTGGACTGGAATAGTCTATGATATATAAGTGATATTTTTGACTTTATGGCTTTTCAGGTACAATGGGCAGAGGTTTTGACAGACAGCCCAGGATGGAGGACGGTATGGATTTGAAGATAACCTGTATTCCGGGAGACGGGATTGGCCCGGAGATCGTAGCGGAGGCAAAAAAGGTGCTGGATGTGGTGGCAGAGAAATATGGACACGACATGCAGTATACGGATATTCTGATGGGTGGTGCGTCTATTGATGTGCACGGCGTGCCCCTGACGGAGGAGGCTGTGGAGACGGCGAAGAGTGCGGATGCGGTGCTGATGGGATCCATCGGCGGCGATACTACCACTTCGCCCTGGTATAAGCTGCCGCCGAATCTGCGGCCGGAGGCAGGACTTTTGGGCATCCGCAAGGCGCTTAATCTGTTTGCGAACTTAAGACCTGCGGTTTTATATGAGGAACTGGCAGGAGCCTGTCCTCTGAAGGAGGAAATCTCAGCGGCCGGTTTTGATATGATGATCATGCGGGAGCTGACGGGCGGCCTGTATTTTGGTGAGAGAAAGACTGTAGAGGAAAATGGCGTGAGAAAGGCGATCGATACGCTGACTTACGATGAGAATGAAATCCGCAGAATAGCGATCAAAGGCTTCGACATTGCCAGAAAGCGCAGGAAAAAGGTGACCAGCGTGGATAAGGCCAATGTGCTGGATTCTTCCAGACTCTGGCGCAGTGTGGTGGAGGAAGTGGCGGCGGACTATACGGATGTGACCTTAGAGCATATGCTGGTGGATAACTGCGCTATGCAGTTAGTGAAGGATCCCGCCCAGTTCGATGTGATCCTGACGGAGAATATGTTCGGAGATATCCTCTCCGATGAGGCGAGTATGGTGACCGGTTCCATTGGTATGCTGGCATCCGCTTCCTTAAATGATACCAAGTTTGGATTGTATGAGCCCAGCCACGGCTCTGCGCCGGATATCGCGGGCAAAGACATTGCGAACCCCATCGCTACGATTCTTTCCGCCTCCATGATGCTGCGTTACAGCTTTGATCTGGATCGGGAAGCGGACGCTATTGATGCGGCTGTAAAGCAGGTACTGCAGGACGGCTTCCGCACAGGGGATATTATGTTTGAAGGTTGTGAGCAGGTGGGCTGTAAGCGGATGGGCGACCTGATCGTGGAGAGAATCAAATAAAGACATGCGCTATTTCATAGAAAATCGGGAACGAAAAGGTACAGCTTTTTTTATCACCGGGAAAAAACGGGAACGAGGCTGGGAAGATGGAATTTTTCTTCTGCTGTTTCTGGGCATGGCAGTCTATTACGGATACAGAATGTTTGTGCTGACGCCCTGGTATGACGAGCTGTACACTTACTACTATTTTATCAGCAGAGGGCCGGTCTATGCGGCGATCCATTGGCCGCTGCCCAACAACCATGTGGGGTATTCAGCGCTCTCGGCGTGTCTGGGAATATTTGGATGTGCGCCCATTGCTCTGCGTGGTGTATCCTATCTGTGCAGTCTGGGGAGTCTGGTCCTTCTCTATCGGATCTCCCGGAAATGTTTTACAAAGGGTGTTGCCCTGTTTCCTGTACTTGTATTTGCGGGATTGTATATGGTCAATCAGCTTGCGGTGCAGGGCAGAGGTTATGCGCTTGTGACGTTCTGCTATCTGACAGCGATCCTGACGCTTTATCATTTAGCAGCGGAGAAAAAAGATAACAAGTGTGATTATATATGCTTCGGGCTGTCTCTGGTGATAGCGCTCTGGGCGATCCCCAGCAGTCTGTATGTGGTCATGCCGATCTGCCTGATCGGCGGTTTCCTGCTCCTGCTGCAGAGGGAATACAGGCGGCTTGGCCGGTTGATAGGCGTTTCTCTGGTGAGTGCGGTCTGCACGGCGGGGCTTTACGGGATCCTGTGGCTGGCCATCGGCTCCAATCTGCTCTCCAAGACGCCGGATGGGCCTTTTTATACGGCAGGACATATCAAGATCATTCTGCACGCGCCCTTTCGGGCATTATCGGAGGGAATCAGCTATATGCTGGATACACCCTATATTCAGAGTATGACCAGACAGGACTTTTCGGCGCAGGTAACTCACTGGCTGCAGACGCTGTTTGGCACCCAGCTGGCACCGATGTTTGGATTGCTGGGAAAAGGCTGGTGTGTTCTTCTTACGGCGGCGCTGCTCTTGGCTGCGGGATACCTGATCAGAAAGCGGGGGGAGCCTGTTTTTCTGGAGTGGTATTTTATTTTGACGGCTATGCTTCTGGCACTGGCGCTCTTTATCCAGTGCAAGCTGCCCTATCAGAGAGTATTCTCTTTTCTGGGCGTGTGGGTGGCGCTTTTGCTTGGATGGCTGGTGCAAAGACTGGCAGATTTTTTACAGAAACACTGTGGTGTCTGGAAAAAGGGCGGCGCGGCAGGCTGTGTGGTTGTTTTGGCACTGGGACTTGCGGGCATTTCCTGCGGGGCTGTTTGTCTGGATGATTCGTCCTACAGTATGCGGGAGGAGCTGATCCGGGACGCCTATGCACAGATCGATCTGGAGGAGACGGATGTGGTGGCGGTGACTGACTGTGATCAGGAGTATTTGATGCTTTACCTTTATGGCAGAGGGGAGGATCAAGTCACCAGGCAGATTGAGGAAGCGGACGTTGTGCTTTTGGACAAGGCGCTTTTGGGACTGCCTTACGGTTACCGGGAAGATCCCGAAGAATGGAAATTCTATCTGTCTAGAGAGGAAGTGGAGGCGCAGAGTGCGTATCTAAATGAGGATATGACACAAGTATATGAAAACTGGCAGTTTATCATGTTTGCAGAAAATCAAGCGCACATGAAATGAGCATTTGATTTTTGAGATAATAATTGAAAACGGAGGAGATAAATGATGAGAAGCGATAACGTGAAGACGGGCGTACAGCAGGCGCCTCACAGAAGTTTGTTTAACGCCCTGGGATTTACCCAGGAGGAAATGAAAAAGCCTATGGTGGGTATCGTCAGCTCATACAATGAGATCGTACCCGGACATATGAATCTGGACAAGATCGTGGACGCAGTGAAGTTGGGCGTGGCGGAGGCAGGCGGCGTGCCTGTGGTATTTCCAGCGATAGCTGTCTGTGATGGAATCGCTATGGGGCATATCGGCATGAAATATTCGCTGGTGACCAGAGATCTGATTGCGGATTCCACGGAGTGTATGGCGCTTGCTCATCAGTTTGATGCGCTGGTGATGGTGCCCAACTGTGATAAGAATGTGCCGGGCCTTTTGATGGCGGCGGCCCGCATCAACGTGCCCACCGTGTTTGTATCGGGAGGTCCCATGCTGGCGGGTCATGTAAAGGGACAGAAGAGAAGCCTTTCTTCCATGTTTGAGGCGGTGGGCTCTCATGCGGCAGGCACTATGACGGACGAGGAGCTTCTGGAGTTCGAGGCGAAGACCTGTCCCACCTGCGGTTCTTGTTCCGGAATGTATACAGCCAATTCCATGAAC
>CAMWMO010000065.1 GCA_947175305.1 uncultured Lachnospiraceae bacterium | reverse complement strand
TACCCCTGCTTTCCCGTGCAGGCGTTTGCAATGCCCGCATTGATGATGACCGCCTGCGCGTAGGGACTGTGCTCCACGATCTCCCTGTCCCACAGAACAGGCGCCGCCTTCACCACATTACCGGTAAAAACTCCGGCCGCCACGCAGGGCACCCGGCTGTAAACCATGGACATATCCTTTCGGTTCTGATATTTGATCGCCGCCTCCACGCCGGCCGCCTCAAAGCCGGCCGCCGCAGTGACGCCTCCTTCTATGATCTTCATGTTCTTTCTCCTGTCTCTTGTTCCGCCATGCTCATTCATAAGTTGTCGCTTGTCACGACCGATAACCATAATACAATAAAAAAGGCGGTAATGCAACCTTACCGCCCTGCAATTCCTATGTAAGCACCTGCCCGATCGTCTTTTCCAGCTCCGTCACCATCGTATTGACCACAGAGATCGTCGCCGGATCCTTACACATGCTGCCGCATAGCAATCGAATATTGAGTTCAAAATTCACCGGCAGCACGCTGCATTCCTCTGTGCAGACCTGCACCAGCCGCTTCTCTCCGGGATGAAGCTTTTCATTGAGAGCAAAGATAATATCGAAGTAGGATTCAAAAAAACGGTTGACGCATTTAGTTATGTTAACCATATCTCCCCGCTTCATAGCCTTCTCAATCTGCGCTATAAAAGAGGGCATCCCATACTTGATCAGATTCATATGATAGCTGATAATATTTTGTTTCAGCTCCTGCGGGTAGGGAATCGTGTACTTTTCCTTTGCCGCCGCCAAAAGACCGCCCTTATCGTAGGCGATCCGCCCCGTAAGCAGATTATGCCACAAGCCGGTACTGCAGCTGTCCAGCGGCTCGTGATCTTCCGCCACCCGGGCAATGGTCGCAAGACATTCGTCCAGATCGCGGTAGATGATGTTAAGCTCCGTGCCATCCTCCATGATACAGATGTCCTCATGCTCCCTGTAATGGTTATCTAACACCATACTGTCACAGTATTGCTCCAGTACCCTGCGTCTCTCCTTCACCGGAATCGGCTCTGTGCAGTAGACATAGACATCATAATCAGAATATTCATCATTTCTTTTGACAGCCCGGGAACCGCCCACCGCCATGGAACGGACCTGCGGAAACTTCGCGTATTCGTTAAAAATATCCTGTACCATCTCTTGTCCCATCCCTCAATGCATTATTGCTCTAAAAGTTTTTCCTACTCGCTTCCCGTCTCTCCGGAAGAGTCCTCTACGGCCACTCCCTCCGGAGCGCCCACTGCTGCCTCCGCATTCGCAGCGGTTTCCATAGGATCGGCATACTCCTTCTCTTCCTCATCCTCCGCCCAGAGGGAATCCCACTCCTTATGCTCCTTATCCATATTCAAGGTCGCCATATTTTTCGCCATCTGATAGATTTCCATGTTAAAGTCCATCAGTTTCTTCTCATCCTGCAGGGGCACTTTGTCACCCCGGCTGAGCCTTCTGGCAATCTCCAGACACTTGGCCATATCCTCAGCATACTTCTTCCAGGCATCTGCCTGCTGCTTCGACACCTCACCATTGATGATGCCGACCTCCTGCTCGATCAGAGCATCCAATCCTTTCTCGTCTTTCTTGATCTGTTTGGACAACTCCTCTATCTTTTCCTGCAGTTCTTTCTCTCTTTCCAGATATTGCTTGGACAGCTCCAGGGTCACGCCGGTGGACGAACTGTTCTTCCCGGCTTCCTCCATTTTCTTGCGGTTCTCTTCCCGCTGTTTGACATAGTCGCTTCGCTGGCCTCTCAAGAAAGAAAGCTGCTCTCTGTAGGCTTTCTGGGCTTCTCCGATTTTCATGTTATGTAAACCTCCTTGGCGTTGCATGACATACTTTCAAATATAATATCGGCAGATCGGAGGCATTTCCACATGGTCAGACCGAGGCATTTGTGCTAAAGTTCCTCTGTTTTATAAGCAGTATAGTCCTCATAATAATAACTGTGGTCTATCCCCTTCATGTATATCTCTCTGTCTTCCGTTTTATCCGTCAACGCTTCCTTCAAAAGGAACTTTATTTCAACGTCTTTAATAGGACTTCTCTCCATTGCCAACAGATAATCTTCTTTTTCAACCTTGCTCCAATCTACCACAAGATTGAGTTCCTGACACAAGATCAAATCCAGCCAGATTCTTGTCGCCCTGCCATTCCCCTCCCTAAACGGGTGTGCAACATTCATTTCAACATATTTCTCAATTATCTCATCAAATGTTGTCTGCGGCATTCTCTCAATATTTTTGAGTGCCTCATGCAAATAAGTGACCGGTGCAAATCTGAAATTTCCCTTTGCAATATTAACCGTTCTGATCTTTCCCGCAAAATCATAAAGCTCATCAAAAAGATACCTGTGTATTTCCAAAAGGCTGTCCAATGTGCCTCCTTTCAGCGTGTGTAAGTATCCGCTCTCAAAAAGCAGGGCTGCCTTTTTTTTGCTTATTTTTTCTTCCGCACGGGCAAGTTCTGCAGAATCGGTTATATTAAGTTTGTTTGCAAGTGCCATAGAGATTTATCCTTTCTCACTATCGATTAAACGCCGTGATATTCGCCTCATTCAACGTGAAATCATAGTAGTTTAAGTCTTCCCTCTTCGTCCAGCCGATCCGTCTCCAAAAGGCATTTCCCACATCATTGACGGTAAAGGCGATCAGCGACACCTTATTGATCTGCTCCGCCTTCAAAGCCTCCATGCAAAAAACCACCATAGCCTTACCGATGCCGCGCATGCGGTAATCCTCCGCCACACACACATGATACAGACAGCCTCTTCTGCCGTCATGGCCGCACAGGATCGCACCCACGATCTTCCCATCTTCAACGGCTACCACGCTGGTCTCAGGATTTCTCTGCAAAAACCGCGCCACACCCTCCCTGGAATCATCCAGACTCCTGATGGCGAATCCCTTGATCGACATCCAGAGTGCCTTCACACCCTCATAATCCTCTATTGTCATACTGCGTATCATGTCCGTTCCTCTTTTCCTTTTCCCTTTTCGCTATTTGTAAATTATGTAAACTATTCTCCCTGTAGTTCCACCGCTGTATAGTCATGTGCCACATAGGGCAAAAACTTCTCCAGAATATCCTTCATCCGTATTTTCAGGCTGGCCGTGTTCACGCAAGGGTGACAGCCCACAAATTCATCCTGCAAAAGCTCCTGATCGATCAAAAGCCTCACTCTGTGCTCCTTGTCATTCATCAATCCCATCACACTCACCGAGCCCGGCGTAATGTTTAAAAACTCCTCCATATATTCCGCCTCCGCGAAGGAAAGTCTGGCTGTGCCAAGCTGTGCGGAAAGCTCCTTCGTCTTAAACTTCTTTAGCCCCGGCATCATGAGAAGATAGAAATCCGTTTTCTGTCTGTTACACAAAAACAAATTCTTACAAATATGGATCCCCAGCGCCTCATCCACCTCATGACAGTCATCTACGGTAGCTGCCGCCTCATGGTCTACCCGCAAATAGGGAATCTCCAGCTCATCTAAAAGCTCATACACTGCCATTTCTTTCAAAAGTCTGCCGTTAGGTGATGGTTTTATGTCAACTGGCGTTCTCGCCATCTCTCTTTCTTCCATCTTCTCATCATTCCTTCCTTGACCATCAATATCCAAATATGCCTTCTAAAGATTCGTCCTCTTCAATCCACTGCTGTACCGGGATCACTCTGTACTCCGTGTCCGTGTCTCTGACATACACCGTCTCAATCCCTGCATTGATGATCTGCCTCTTGCACATGGAGCAGCTGCAGGAGTTTTTTACATACTCACCCGTCTCCGCCTCCACGCCTGTCAGATACATGGCGCTGCCGATCATCTTATCCCGCGAGGCACTGATGATCGCATTCGTCTCCGCATGCACACTACGGCACAGCTCATAGCGCTCTCCCCGGGGAATTTCCAGCTTTGCACGAATACACTCTCCCACGTCAGTACAGTTTTTTCTGCCCCGCGGCGCTCCCACATAACCCGTGGAGATTACCTCATCGTTCTTCACGATGACAGCGCCATAATGTCTGCGCAGACAGGTGGAACGCTGTGCCACCATCTTTGCCAGATCCAGATAATAATTTATCTTATCTCTTCTTTCCATCATAATCTCCCTAAAAAGCAATCTATTTATAGTTATGTTAACCCATGGTATATTCCCGGCAATATTTTTATGTAAACTTATATTAGGGGAACATCGGCGCCACCGCCAGTCCTTCGCTCTCCTCCAGTCCAAACATCAGGTTCATGTTCTGCACTGCCTGTCCTGCTGCACCTTTGACCAGATTGTCAAGCGCCCCCATCATAATGATTCGCTCGGTCCGCTCGTCGATCACAAAACCGATATCCGTGTAGTTGCTGCCCTCCACCCACTTGGTCTCGGGACAGACACCCTGATCCAGCACGCGGACAAATCTCTCACTCCCATAATAGCGGTCGTACACTGCCTTGATCTCCTCACAGGAAGGCAACCGCCCCTGCGCATCCTTCTTGAGCTTTGCGTAGGCCGTCACCAGAATACCCCGATTCATGGGCACCAGATGAGGCGTAAAATTCAGCACGATTTCTTTCCCTGCCGCATATCCAAGCTGTTCCTCGATCTCCGGAGTATGCCTGTGAGTCGCCACACCGTATGCCTTTATATTCTCGTTTACCTCACAGAAGAGATTGGGCACTTTCGCTCCGCGCCCCGCGCCGGAAGTACCACTCTTGGCGTCGATGATCAAAGTATCCGTATCAATCAGCCCCTGCTTCACCAGAGGATAGGCCGTCAGTATAGAGCAGGTCGTATAGCAGCCGGGATTCGCCACCAGCCGGGCACGCTTCACATCCTCTCTGTTAATCTCGCACAGCCCGTAGACCGCCTCCTCTATGTACTGGGGTGACTTGTGCTCAATGCCGTACCACTTCTCATAAACAGACACATCCTTGATCCGGAAATCAGCGCTCAGATCCACCACCTTCGTCTTCGACAAAATTGCCTCGTTTATCAGGGATGCGCAATAGCCCTGAGGCGTCGCTGTAAAGATCACATCCGCCTGCTGGGCCAGCTCTTCCATATTGTCATCCAAACATTTCTCGTCCACGATCTGAAACATATTCCGGTACACATCGGCATATCGTTGGTTTACATAACTTTTAGACCCATACCATACGATCTCTACCTCTTTATGTCCCAGAAGAAGCCTTACCAGTTCGCCTCCCGCATAGCCTGTGGCTCCTATGATTCCTGCTTTTATCATATCCTGCATTCCTTTCTTTTGGCCGCTCTACTTTCTGCGTGTAAGTATAGCATAACTCCGGTTTCCAATCTATAGCGATTTCCCTCAAACGCTTATTCTACTTATCTCTTCTTTCTAATCATAAAAACGCCGATCACAAGCAGTACAATCCCCACAAGCACTCCTGCAACAGCTGAGGTGTTTCCAACCTTACCGGCAATAAATACCGATGTGGGACCGTCTGCCCCACCGATGATAGAGATTGACATTTGCCTTTTGAGCTTGAGGATGACAACCACTATGACCGTCACAATCCCTATTACTGATAAACCGATTCCTAACATCTTCTTCATACTATTCCCTCACACTATCCCTTGTCCAATATCCATCATAAGCATATCCCGTCTTACCGATCAACAAATGTTCTGACTTGGCAAATCCTGCTTTCCGAAGCGCTTTCATTCTTTCTATTGCATAGATCGGCGCTTTCGTAAGGATTCCGTCACACCCCAAAAGTTTGGGAATGTGCGGTACGATAAGCGCAATAATGTCGTACAGCATACTTTCTGTTTCGTAGTCACTTCTTACATCAACTCTTAAAATTCCCATATTGTTAAATGCATCCTCGGAAACTCTTAAACACAGTTCGATCGTCCCGATCACACTCGATACAGATTTATCAACGATGGAAAGCCTGGCAAACCAGCCATTTTCATACGACATCTTCCAAAAATCAAGAGCTTCCTGCATTCTTTCCTTCGTTGCATAGTAAAAACTATCTCCGTCACAATTATCGCTGTTAAAAAACGGCAAAGCATTTTTGTCGCTATAAACCCGTAGCAAATCGCCACAATCTTCATTTTCAACCGCTCGTAATTGGAATCTTTCATTTTCCAACACCGGAATCGCTTCGTAAATATTCATGATATACCTCCCAAAACACCTTGCCTGTTCATCCACCTGCTCCTATTTCTTTCTCAGTTCAGCTGTACACAAATTGCGGTCAAGGATCTTCTGATAAAATTGTTGGGGATAGACATCACGAAACTTCGCATAATCCGAGGATGTCCTTCCCCAGTCAAAGGGGTTCCCGTTATCTATATTTTTGTCGATTATGTTCATGCTGCCTCCTCACTGAAACTCTTTTCTCAAAACCTCGCGGGGCGCTTCGATTTCATCCGCTATCGTATGCTCTGTCAGTTCGGACAGCGCTTTGATCTTTGCATTTATCATCGTACGCATACAGTTCGGAACGTGTTCCTGGTGTGCTCTGTGAATGGCGACACATTCTTTACAGTTCCCATGATATCTGCATGCCTTCTTACAGGGGCAGTGATCCTTCTCTTTATATTCCTCCCGGAATTCAGCCGCAAATTTTTCCTGCAGTTCAAGTCCCCTTTGTCTGTTCCCTTTATGAAATTCTTTCATCGCCTCTATTTCTGTCTGGTTTCCTTCGATTATCAATACGTATTTCCTCCGCAACTATCTGATCGTACTATTCGTGTTCTTTACAACTCATTTTTGTGACTTCCAACTTAAATACCGCAACCGCATTCATCATTTTCTCATCAAAATCCCAGTTTCTTTTCCCGGCATTGTGTTCCATGAGCAAGGAAAGTCCCAATTTCTTTTCATCGCTCTCTGATACTATGCTGACAACACCAGTACCAATGATACTCTGAAAGCGTGCAGAATAGCCACAGGCAGCATCTTCTTCATTAAGGGCATAATTTGTGTCCATTTCAAATCCTACAACGGGATTCTTTTGAATTAAATCGATCTTTCTTCCTTCTTTTGCACCATGAAAATAAAAAGTATATGTATCATCCTTTACCTCATATCCAAAGTTTAGCGGGACAATATATACTTCTCCATCATCATAAAAACCAATTCTGCAGCAGGTGCATCGACTTATGATGTTTTCGATTTTCATAAAATCTGTTACTTCTCTATCTTTTCTTCTCATAGCTCCTCTATAAATCCAGACAATTCCATTCTATTATCAGATTGTCGTATATTTGATTGAGATGGTCGATTATCCTTTCATTCACTTCAATTCTTTTATCCCCAAATTGCTTACCTCGTTCACCCATAAAATCCACGCAGTAAATCAAAGAGTAATATATAAATGCTTTCCTTTCTACCCGACTAATATCCATTTCTTCTAAAAGGTAATCTACATAATCTGTGTCATAACCCATATGAAGCAA
>CAMWMO010000064.1 GCA_947175305.1 uncultured Lachnospiraceae bacterium | reverse complement strand
CACGAATTCGCACCCGCCGTAGTAACGCTTAGCGGGATACCCTTCCGCATACTTGTTCGTGAGAGGGCTTCCCATAGCCGCCATAACCGCCTTACTCACCCAGTTCTCAGATGCGATCAGCTCAATATGGGAATTTTGTCTGTTCTGCTCATCCAATATAGCCTGCGCGATCTCCGGATCTGCCTGTCTTACTTCTTCAAATGAATACATTCCTCGCTCCTACCTTTCTAAAATACATGCGTATTTTCCTAATCTCATATAATCTCATATAAATAGAGGCAATTTCAAAACAATATTATAAGGTATTATGCTATGTAATGCAAACAAAATTTATGACGCTTCCTGATGAAGACTTGTGCAAATAGATATCGCTTTAGCACAATGGATAGTTTTTTAGAGAAAATTAAGAAATCTTTATGGAAATCTTATTTTGACTTTTCGCCCCCATCTGCTATCATGTACTATCATGGAAAGAAAAATACAATTCAAATCATTATTTCATAAATACAGACACGCGCTGCCGCTGCTCCTTTACGGAATCGTGTACATGCAGTGGTTTGCCTATCTGGAAAGAACCGTGACCAGACATTACCGACTGATCCACGTAGCGCCGGACGACTTGATCCCTTTCTGCGAGGTGTTTGTCATCCCCTACTTCCTGTGGTTTGCCTATGTGGCGACAGTGATTGTGTATTTTTTCTTTAAAGATAAGGACGATTATTTTCGGACCTGCACTTTCCTGTTTACGGGAATGACCATTTTTTTGATCATCAGCACCCTATGGCCGAACGGGCACGATCTGCGCCCCGTCGCCATGCCGAGGGATAATATTTTCAGCAGAATGGTAAGCATGCTCTACGCCGCGGACACACCGACAAACCTCTGGCCCAGCATCCACGTGTACAACTCTCTCGGCTGTCATTTCGCCGTGATGAAAAGTGCACGGCTTGAGCAGAAAAAGAGAATTCGGATCTTCTCCCTGATTCTGTGTATTTCCATCATTTTATCAACTATGCTGATCAAGCAGCATTCCGTGTTTGATGTAGCCACCGCCTTCATTATGGCCGGTGTTATGTACGGCATCGTATACCGTTCCGACATGCTTCTCCACTTCTATCACGGCCTGCGCAGACGGAACAAAAGAAAACCCGGCACTTTACTCTAAAAAAGAGAGCTGTTGCTCTGGTAGATTTATCTACTTTTGCAACAGCTCCTTTAATTGAATTTAAAAAATCTTCTACAGATCTTGTATCCTTCCACAGTAATCTTTCTTCCCCCCTTTCCCGGCAGATTCATAGAATTGCCGAGCACACCGTATCGCAGCTTTATAAACAATCCGATATCCTTCTGTCTGATATACTCCCAGAGTTTGGCTTTCTTTTCGAGATTTTCTTCTGTGCCGGAGCGTATCAGCATGACGGAAGAGATCACTGTGATGATCTCCAGATAGTTCAACATATATTTTTTGAGCTTACTTTTTCCTACTATCTTGTTTTTATTATCCACAAAATAATCTATCATGATCTTATTGACCTTGATCTGCTGATCGATCCGGCTGATCATGATCTCCTCGTTGACCGACTGTCCCTCTCTGCCGATATAATATCGATAAAAATTCACATCGAGATAGTACATATTCTTAACATAAGGCAAAGGTTCAAAGACGAAGATATTATCCACATAGAAAGTTTTTTCCGGCAGGTTCAATCCGCACTCACGCAAAAGCTTCGTCCGAAAGATGACCGAATGCATAAGGATATATTGTCCCTTGTGAAAATGCCTCACCTCATTCCAGCCAAATATCTTGTCCTGCGGAAGAGCATGGTGATACTTCATCACCTTGTGTTTCTTCTCTCCCTCCTTCTCATATACAAAATTGCTGATCAGCATGTCCAGCGTGTCGCCCCGCGCAATGATGTCCCGCAGGGTATCCAGAATTTTCTGATAAGCGCTCTCCTTCACCCAATCGTCGCTGTCCACTACTTTATAATAGAGACCCGTCGCATGGGCAAGCCCCGCATTGACGGCGGAGCCATGTCCCCCGTTCTCCTTGTGAATCGCCTTCACAATAGAGGGATACCGGCTTTCATAAGCATCCGCGATCTTGCCGGTTCCATCCGTAGAGCCGTCATCCACGATCAATATCTCCACATCCTCGCCGCCGACAAGCAGCGACTCAATGCACTTTTTCATATAATCTTCCGAGTTATAGCAGGGTATTGCAACTGATAAAAGTTTCATGCCAAATCTATGCCCTTCCCATTTCTGTCTGTATATCCTATTCTGTCACTTCCCTGTCATTTTATCATAGAAGACTAAAAAAATGTTTACAGGTTTCTTATAATTTTCTTATTTTTTCCTGTTATTTCGCCCCATCTCGACCTGTCCGGCGTAGGCCGCAAAGGCGGAGGGTATCGGATAATTTGTCTTTGTCTCCTCCGGATCAACAAATATGATATCCTGCGTCTTCCTCCCCGTTTCCATTCCTGCCAACTCATCCACCCTGACCAGATACCCTGTCATATGCCACTCCCGATGGGTAAACACATGTCTGGCCGCCGGAAGCTTCCTGATCCTGATGGGAATGAGCCCAAGTTCCCTTAGATGGGCAAGCACCTGCTCCTCCTCACAGATTCCCTCCATAGACGGAAATTCATACATACCGGCCAAAAGACCCTTCTCTGGTCTCTTTCGCAGAGCCACCTTGTTCGCATCCTGTATGACCAGAATGGTCCTTTCCTCCACAACCCGCGGCTTCTTCTTGGTCTTCTTCGGAAATGCAGTCTGCCTGCCCTCCGCTCTTGCCTTGCAAAGGGCTTTCCATGGACAACTCTCACATTTCGGCGCGCCGTTGGGAATGCAGATCATCGCTCCCAGCTCCATCAGCGCCTGGTTAAAATCTCCGGGACGATCTTCCGGCATCACACCCCGAAGCTCCTCCTCCACAGAGCGCTTCACCCTCGCATCCAGGATATCTCTATCGTCCGCACGCAGTCTCGCAAGAATCCGCAGTACATTTCCATCCACCGCCGGATGCGCCTTCCCGAAAGCGATAGAGGCTATGGCGCCGGCCGTATAGCTCCCGATTCCCGGAAGCGCCTCGATCCTGTCAAAATCATCGGGCATCTTTCCGTCATATTCGGAGACGAGTATCTGAGCTGCTTTTCTTAAGTTTCTGGCCCGGTTATAATATCCTAACCCTTCCCACAGCTTCAGCAGGCTATCCTCCTCCACAGCCGCCAGACTCTCGATATCGGGAAGCGCCTGTAAAAAGCGGTCATAATAGGGTTTCACCGCTTCCACTCTGGTCTGCTGCAGCATGATCTCCGAAAGCCATACGTGATAGGGCGTCGGCTCCTCCCGCCAGGGCAGTATACGCCTGCCCCCGTCATACCATGCAAGCAGCGGCTCCGCAATCCTGTCCAGGCTGTCCAGATATACAGGAAGTGGCTTGTCCATCTCCAAACCGTTCTCCCGCACAAGACAATCGTAGGCGAGAAGGTGCACTCCGGCGTTCCTCGCTCTCTTAAGCGCCTCTCCGAAAGCCGGCTGTGTGTCCCAGTTCGGTTCCACATAGCGGATCCCCTTCATTTGCACGACGAATAAGAGATAAGCCTCATACCCCTGTCTGCACGCTTCGATCAGTTCCTCCACATGCTTCAGCGCCCGCTCAGAGGGAGCGTCTGGAAAGGCCGCCACATTATCCCGCTCCAGAGTCACGCCCTTCACCTCGATAAATGCCTTTTTCCCGGAGCCGCTCTCCACATAAAAATCAAACCGGGAGTTACCGAAGGTTTTCTCAGGCCGGACCAAACTGACGTCCCTATACAGACCGCCCGCCGACAACCATTCTCCTGCCACCTGATTCGGGGCATTGGAATCCATATTTACCAGCCGGCCCGCCTTATCCACCGCCACCAGATCATAGGCTGTAGCGCGTTTCTCGCTGTCATTCTTTTCCAGATATACTCTGGCATGATCGGTGAGGAGCTCCCTGCATCTCCCCGTATTTTTCACATGGACCTTCGTCCGCTCACCCATGAGCTCCACATAGGCAATAAACCGATTCGGACGCTCTAAAAACTCAGCGCTGACTATTTCCCGGTATCTCATATTCTGTCATCCTTTTAACTGCTGTCCTTCTCTTCTATCTCCCCCGCAGCTTCTCTATTTCTGTAAGGCACTCTGGCGGAGGGCACCACCTCTGACGCCGGGAGTGTATGTGCGGACTGGTCGTCAAAGAAAATATGCGCCCCGAAGGCCTGCAGTACGTCTTTTTTCCGAATTCCTCCCAGGAAGAACACCTCGTCAATACGCACATCCCACGCTCGCAGCGTACGGATGACGCGCTCGTGAGCCGGCGCACATCTGGTGGTGACCAGTGCCGTCCTGATCGGCGCCTCCTCCACCGGATAATCCTTTTGCAGCTCGGAGAGTGTCTTTAAAAATTTCGCAAAGGGTCCCGCCTGCAGGGGGTTATCCGCATTGCGCCTCTCGTTCTCCTCGAAAGCCTCCAACCCCTCGGCCTGAAAGATCCGCTCTGATTCATCCGAAAACAAAACCGCATCTCCATCGAAAGCTACCCGGATCTGCTGGATCCGGTGCTCGCAGTCGTAGGTCGTGATCCCCTCCGTGCAAATGATACCTGCCGCGATATTGGAATCGATCGCACGCTGCACATCATCCTCACAAGCCGACAGAAAAAGATCCGTCTTAAAGGCCGTAAGGTACGGTGCCAGAGAAGCTCCGCCTGCCAACACGGCTCTGGTGATGCGGAGTCCGTAGTGCTCGATCGTCTTAAAGACCCGCAACGAAGTATCCGGGCTGTTTCTGGACATGATGATGACTTCCACCCGATCCTCTCTGCCCGGCAGCTCATTCAGCGAAAGAAGCGCACGCACCAGCGGGAATCCCGGTCCCGGTTTTAAGACCTCATTCTCATGCTCCTTCTGGTAACGGCTATAAGCCTCCACGCCTTCTTCCTCGTAGATCTTATTCTCATAGGTCAGATCAAACAACGCCCTGGATGAAACACCCACCACAAGCTTGTTCTCTAAATCGTATGCCATAAAGCACCCCCATCCGCGATTCTCCGGTGGGGATGCGCTCCCTATCTCAGCCTGTTACACTCAAATTTCTCAAAGGTTCGCAGACAATTCCGAAGCTCCTGATATCTGTCCTCCAGATCCCCCTCCTTGATCTCCAGATCCTCAGACACCGCCATAGTGTTTATCATGTCGTCTGTGATCCGGTTGTGGAGTGAATCGAGAATAAGAAGCCTCTGTTCATAGGAGTCCGCATCGAGAAACGCCAGCACCAGAGGATCGATATTTAACTCTTCTTCTGATTCATCAACTGATTTTATATCTGTCTTTACTTCTATCTGCTTCTGCAGATTCTGTTGATCCTGTGCCCGATCGGTTGGTTCCGTCTTCTTCGGCTCCATGCTCTCCCGCTCTTTTACGCTGTCCTGGCATTCCTCCTGAAGCGCAAAGCGATACTTCTGTTCGACGTCGGGATATTTCACAGTATCTACCTCCTCCATAAACATGGAAAGAGGACGCACATAGATCTCGAAGTTGCCATACATCGCCTGGTAAACCACCATCATCTCCCCGCTCTCACTGTGTCTGGCAAGACAGCGGATCTGATATAAGTTACCCTTAAAATGCCTGTATATTTCCTGCGGTCTGGGATTATGTCTCATAGAAATCTCCTTTTACTTGGTCATTATCTATTAGTATAATCCCAAAATTCGAAAATGTCATCCCTCAGCGCCGACTCAGCAGTCTGCGCCCAAAGAATTGCTCCGCAATTCTTTCTTAAATATTTTTTGTTACGGCATTTTTCTTTTTCCCTCGGCGCAGGCATCAAACAAATGTTCTGGTTTTATTATAGAACATTTGTTCTGAAATTACCAGCCCTAATGATAAATAATACACAGATCATCCACTTCTTTACAAAAATCTTCACAGAGCAGGATCTCTGTCAGCTGTGCCTGCTCCACTGCCTCCAGCTCCTGGATCCGCCTGTGATGGACCTCCACTCTGTAGCTGCGCCTGCCGTCCCCTTCTCTCGTCCAGGTGACTGTCAGACCGCTGTTGTGATATCCCTGCTCCTCTAACGTCCTCCTGGTACTCTCCTTAAAAGTATCCTCAAGCAAGGCATATTTTGCATTTTCCTGACAGCATTCCTGCTTCTCCTTACACATAACCGTGCCGCTCACACAAAAGGCCGCACTTAAAATCAACAGCGCCGTTATCATGCCAAATCCCATTTTCATCTGTCATACCCCCTTGTTGAAGATACCTTATCATTCTAAATGTCCTATAAATAGGACTTTAATGTATAAGCGCAAAAAGAGCCATCGCTTTTTGCAATGACTCTTACAAAGGTTCTGTTTAGTTTACATAATATATACTATTCAACGAGCCTATAACGTACATCGAGCAGGTCTTCACCGCACACCTGGCGGTATCCATCCGGATCCGTAATGATATAATCCCCCTCGCGCAAAAACGTCTTACCTCTCCTGTTCTCCACATAAGGACAAACGATAGCGCCGTTTTCCTTTTTGATCTGAATCAGCTTGTCCATGACAAACCATCCCTTGGTCACCACATCCGTCCACAGCTCGACACCGTCCTCCAGGCCTTTGCCGACCTCATATTTCTCCACATTCACTTCGTAAGCTTTATGTTCATACTTCATAACGCCTCTCTCCTTCCTCTTTATTTGAAATATATTACTCTGCGATCACTCTCATAATAGCTGTCTTCAGTTCCTCATAAGTCTCATAAGCCGGAAGTTTCGGATACTCCTTCTTGATCTGCTCCGTACTGCGGAATAAAAATCCGGCCTTGCTCGCCAGGATCATTCCCAGATCGTTATGGCTGTCCCCGCTGGCGATCGTATCATACCCGATAGACTGCAGCGCCTTCACCGTGGTGAGCTTGGAATCCTGAATCCGCATCTTATACCCGGTGATCGTTCCGTCCTCGGCCACCTCCAGAGAATTACAAAAGATCGTGGGCCATCCCAGCTTTTCCATCAGCGGTCCCGCAAACTGCGTAAATGTATCACTGATAATGATCACCTGCGTAATGCTGCGCAGCTCGTCCAGAAATTCCTTCGCGCCCGGCAGCGGGTCGATCTTTGCAATCGTATCCTGAATCTGCTTAAGTCCCAGCCCATGATCCCGCAGAATGCCAAGCCGCCAGTTCATCAGTTTATCATAGTCCGGCTCATCCCGGGTCGTTCTGGTAAGCTCCGGAATCCCGCTCTCTTTCGCAAAAGCGATCCAGATCTCCGGCACCAGCACTCCCTCCAGGTCCAGACAAACAATGTTCATACCCATGAAATGCCTCCAAAAGCAGTATAAGTAAATGACGCACAGACATCATTCCTGTTTTTATTGTACTGTAAGTAGCCCCTCACCCGCAAGAAAAACTTTTCCAAATATTGTCTAGTCCAAATATTGTCTAG
>CAMWMO010000063.1 GCA_947175305.1 uncultured Lachnospiraceae bacterium | reverse complement strand
CGATCGCCAAGGTGGCGGCAAAGATCGCCTTGGGCTATACGCTGGACGAGATCACGAACGCCATTACCGGCAAGACCTACGCCAGCTTTGAACCGACATTAGATTATTGTGTGGTCAAGATACCCAGACTGCCTTTCGACAAATTTATCACGGCAAAACGAACCCTCACCACGCAGATGAAGGCCACCGGCGAGGTCATGAGCATCGGCAATAACTTTGAGGGGGCGCTGATGAAGGCGATCCGCTCTCTGGAGCAGCACGTGGACTGTTTGCGCAGTTATGATTTCTCGGAGCTTACCGCAGAAGAGTTAATAGAGCGGATGAAGATCGTGGATGACCAGAGAATCTACATTATTGCGGAGGCGATCCGCAAGGGTGTGGATTATGACACAATCCATGCCATCACCATGGTGGATTACTGGTTTATTGATAAAATTGCGATTCTGACGGAGATGGAGGCGGCATTGGAAAAAGGGCCTCTGACCGTAGAACTTTTAAAAGAAGCGAAAAGAATCGAGTTCCCGGACAATGTGATCGCCAGACTGACCGGAAAAACGGAAGAAGAAATCAAGAAGATGCGCTATGACAATGGGATCGTGGCGGCGTTTAAGATGGTGGACACCTGCGCGGCGGAGTTTGCGGCAAGCACGCCTTACTACTATTCCGTGTTTGGTTCCGAGACCGAGGTGGAGGAGACGCATCCGAAGAAAAAGGTGCTGGTGTTAGGCTCCGGGCCGATTCGGATCGGGCAGGGCATCGAGTTTGATTACTGCTCTGTTCACGCGACCTGGGCCTTTGCGAGAGAGGGCTATGAGACCATCATCATCAACAATAACCCGGAGACGGTCAGTACCGACTTCGATATTGCGGACAAGCTCTATTTTGAGCCTTTGACCCCGGAGGATGTGGAGAATATTGTCAATGTAGAAAAGCCGGACGGCGCGGTGGTGCAGTTCGGCGGGCAGACAGCTATCAAGCTGACGGAGAGCCTGATGAAGATGGGCGTGCCGATCCTTGGCACACGGGCGGAGAACGTGGACGCTGCCGAGGACAGGGAGCTTTTCGACAAGATTCTTGAGGAAACGCAGATTCCCAGGGCGGCAGGTGGCACGGTGTACACGGCAGAGCAGGCCAAGGAAGTGGCGAACAGGCTGGGCTATCCCGTTCTGGTGCGCCCCTCCTATGTGCTGGGCGGACAGGGCATGCAGATCGCGATCTCTGACGAAGAGATTGAAGAATTTATGGCGGTCATCAACCGCTATGAGCAGGATCATCCGATTCTGGTAGATAAGTACTTGCAGGGGAAAGAGCTGGAGGTGGACGCAGTCTGTGATGGCACGGACATCCTGATTCCCGGTATTATGGAACATATTGAGCGGACGGGCGTTCATTCCGGGGACAGCATTTCTGTCTACCCGGCGTTTACGGTCAGCGAGCAGGTGAAGGAGACCATTGCGGAGTATTCCAGAAGACTGGCAAGGGCTCTTCATGTGATCGGTCTGATCAACATTCAGTTTATTGCGGTGGGAGATGAGGTGTATGTGATCGAGGTCAATCCCCGTTCCTCCCGCACCGTACCCTATATCAGCAAGGTGACGGGTATTCCCATCGTGGATCTGGCCACGGAGGTGATCATCGGGAAAAAGATACGGGATCTGGGCTATGAGCCGGGCTTACAGCCTGCGGCGGATTATTACGCCATCAAGATGCCGGTATTCTCCTTTGAAAAGATCAGGGGAGCAGAGATCAGCCTTGGCCCGGAGATGAAATCCACCGGCGAATGTCTGGGTATTTCCAGAACCTTTAACGAAGCGCTCTACAAGGCCTTTCTTGGCGCAGGGATCAATCTGCCCAGGCACAAGCAGATGATCATCACCGTCAAGGATGCGGATAAGGGGGAGGCCATCGAGGTGGCGCGCCGCTTCGAGAAGCTGGGTTATATTATTTACGCTACCAGAAGTACGGCAAAGGCCCTGAACGACGCTGGGGTGAAGGCCCGCAAGGTCAATAAGATCAGTCAGGAATCCCCTACGGTTATGGATTTGATCTTAGGACATAAGATCGATCTGGTCATCGATACGCCCACTCAAGGGCGGGATAAGAATAGAGACGGGTTCCTGATCCGCAGAACCTCCATTGAGACAGGCGTCAACTGTATCACGGCGATGGATACAGCCACGGCTCTTGTGACCAGTCTGGAGAACGCGGCGTCCCAGGGAGAACTGGATCTGGTGGATATTGCAGGGATTGCGAGAAGATAAGGAGGCGGAAAGAATAATGCCGCATATAGAGATTAAGTGTTATCCGGGAAGGACAGAGGAGCAGAAGAAGGCGCTGGCAGAAAAGATAACAGAAGATGTTGTGAATATATTTAATACGGAAGAGGGCAGCATTTCTGTTGCAATATATGATGTTTCGCAGGACGAGTGGCAGGAACAGGTGTGGGATAAACAGATCGCGCCGAATCTGGGAAGCTTGTATAAGGAACCGGGGTATGATTACAATGATTGAGATAAGAATTTGATGATGCAAAATGAAAGAACTATCATTCAATTGGTTGCAATATGCTTCTATTTTGGGCTATACTATATAAAAAAGGAGAGAAATGATTCATGACGACAGTGAGTTTAAGGTTTGATGACCAGATGAAAAGAGAACTGGATGAGATGTGTGACGCTATGGGGATGAATCTGACAACCTTTTTTATGATCTATGCAAAGAAAGCACTTAGAGACCGTAGAATTCCTTTTGCGTTGGAAGCACCAATAGCGGCTGATATAGTTGAATCATCATTGGATGAAGCGGATGTGTATGCAGAACAGAATTCTGAACGATTGACGCATGAGGAAGTGTTTTCAACATTAAGAAGGAAAATAGATGGCTGAGAAGAAATATATTTTAAGATATCTGCCCCTGTTTTATGAAGATCTGGATAGTAAAATCATGTATATTTCTGAAAAGCTGATGAATCCGCAGGCAGCAAAAGATTTGTTGGATGCGGTCGAAAAGTCTATTTTGGATAGAGTGTCTGCTCCTGAATCATTTGAAAAGTATTATTCCCATAAAGAGAGAAAGTACCCTTATTATCGCATTTATGTTGGCAATTATACAGTGTATTATGTTGTGATTGATGATGGAAAAACCGAAAAGATAATGGAAGTACGCCGCTTTTTATATAATGGGCAGGATAGCGACAGTATTATATAAAAGGGAAAGAAAATCAATAATGGATAGAAAGAAATGAACACGGTAAGAAATTATCAAAAAGAACTGGATAAAATAATAGAAGAGCTCGGCGCGGCAGCAGGATGCGCGCCGACTCTTTTTCTGCACAGCTGCTGCGCACCCTGCAGCAGCTATGTGCTGGAATATCTGCGGCAGTATTTCCGGATCACCGTTTTTTACTATAATCCCAATATCACCGAGGATGAGGAGTACCGCAAGCGGGTGGCGGAGCAGAAGCGGCTGATCGCGGCTTACAATGAAATGGCGGCGGGGCAGGAAGTGTCACCAGAGCGGGCACGGTCGGGCCATCATATCGAGATCGTTGAGGGTGACTATGAACCACAGCAGTTTTACGAGATCGCTAAAGGTCTGGAGCAGTGCCCGGAGGGCGGCGAGCGGTGCTTCGCCTGCTATGAACTGCGGCTTCGGGAGACGGCGAAGCGTGCGCGGGAGGGAGATTTCGACTACTTTACCACAACGCTGTCCATCAGTCCGTTGAAAAATGCTGCGAAGCTGAACGAGATCGGGGAGCGGCTGGCGCAGGAGTACAATATCCCCTGGCTTCCCTCGGATTTTAAGAAGAGAGACGGTTACAAGCGGTCAATTGAGCTGTCAAGAGAGTATGATCTGTACCGGCAGGACTACTGTGGGTGCGTGTATTCCCGCAGAGAGCGGGAGGCGTGATTCCGGGCAGGAACAGTTAAAAAGATTTGACTGAATTAGGAAAGGATGCTATGATACAACCCATGAGCAACACAAACGTATAAGAGCCGATAAAAAGGCAGTGACAGAAAGGCACGGTGTATTATGGAAAAGCTGTTGGATTTGATTTCAGAGGAAATGAAAAGAGCCTTCGAGGAGGCAGGGTATGACAGAGAACTGGGCAGAGTGACCCTCTCCAACAGACCTGATCTGTGCGAGTTTCAGTGTAACGGCGCTATGGCAGGGGCGAAGAAGTATCATAAGGCGCCTCTAATGATCGCGCAGGATGTGGCGGAAAAGCTTACAGACAGTGATGTTTTCGGGGAAGTGAGCGCGGTGGCGCCGGGATTTTTAAATCTGAAGATTACGGAAACTTTTATAAAATCTTATTTAAACGAGATGGCAAGGTCGGAGAAATTTGGCCTGACTACTCCGGTCAATCCCAAAAAGATCATCATAGATTACGGCGGACCCAATGTGGCAAAGCCTCTTCATGTAGGTCATTTGCGCTCGGGTGTCATCGGAGAGAGTATCAAGAGGATCTGCCGCTATGCGGGGCATGAGGTGATCGGGGACATTCATCTGGGGGATTGGGGTCTGCAGATGGGGCTCATCATCACGGAGTTGCAGAAAAGACAGCCTGATCTGATCTATTTTGATGATTCCTATGAGGGAGAGTATCCTGCGGAGGCGCCTTTTACCATATCCGAGCTGGAGGAGATCTATCCCACGGCGAGCGCCAAATCCAAGGCGGATGAGGCTTACAAGGCGGACGCGATGGATGCCACCTATAAGCTGCAAAGCGGTGTCAGAGGTTATCGTGCTCTGTGGCAGCATATTATAGATGTCTCCGTGGCAGATCTTAAGAAAAACTATGAGAACCTGAATGTAACCTTTGATCTCTGGAAAGGGGAATCGGATGTACATGATATCATCCCCGGTATGGTGGAGGAGATGAAAAAGGGTGGTTACGCATACGAGAGCGACGGCGCTCTCGTAGTGGATGTCAAGGAAGAGACGGATACGAAGGAAGTACCGCCCTGTATGATCTTAAAATCGGACGGGGCATCCCTGTATAATACCACCGATCTGGCGACGATCCTGGACCGTATGGAGCAGTATCATCCCGATAAGCTGATTTATCTGACAGATAAAAGGCAGGAGCTGTATTTTGTACAGGTATTCCGTTGTGCAAGAAAGACCGGATTGGTCAAAGAAGATACGGAGTTATTGCATATCGGCTTCGGCACCATGAACGGGAAGGACGGCAAGCCCTTCAAGACAAGGGACGGCGGTGTGATGCGGTTGGAGAATTTGATCCGCGAGATCAATGAGGAGATGATTCGCAAGATTCGTGAGAACGCCGAGACAAAGGGCTATGAGGTGGATGGGGAAGCGGCAGCGGAGACAGCGAAGATTGTGGGACTTGCCGCAATCAAATACGGCGACCTGTCCAATCAGGCTTCTAAAGATTATATTTTCGATATGGACCGCTTTACCTCCTTTGAGGGGGACACGGGGCCATACATCCTGTATACCATCGTACGAATTAAGTCAATTTTGAATAAGTATATAGAGCAGGGCAAGAAATTGACTGATTTGGTCATTGGAGAGCCTGTGAACGATTCCGAAAAGAGCCTTATGCTGGAATTGGCAAAATATAATGCCATGATGGAAACGGCCTGCGAGGAGGTTGCGCCTCACAAGATCTGCGCATATATCTATGACCTTGCCAATGCCTTCAATCATTTCTACCATGAGACGAAGATTCTGACAGAGGAGGATGAACAGAAGAAAGAGAGTTGGATCGCGCTTTTGACATTGACTAGAGATGTGCTGGAGGTTTGCATTGACCTGCTTGGTTTCTCCGCCCCGGACAGAATGTAAAAAAAGGCTTGACAAGTTATGCCAAAGGATTGTATACTAGCAGAGCGGGTTGCAGAAGCGATCCGCTGATATGGGGTCTTAGCTCAGCTGGGAGAGCATCTGCCTTACAAGCAGAGGGTCATAGGTTCGAGCCCTATAGGCCCCATTTGGGAAGTCGGAAACGGCTTCCCCAATACTTTTTATGGCGAGATAGCTCAGCTGGCTAGAGCACACGGTTCATACCCGTGGTGTCGAGGGTTCAAGTCCCCCTCTCGCTACTCAAAAACATCGCAGGAATGCGGTGTTTTATTTTTCCGTGTTGCATTTTGTGTTGCATAGTTTAGAAAAGTGAGCATTTGCAAGGTCAGCCATTTCTTTCTGCCTGTCACTCATTGCGTGCCGGTAAACAGATTTCAGAACGGCATCCGTCTTCCAGCCACCCTCCTGCATGATGTAAGCATCCGGAATCCCCAGAGCGTGGCGAATAGAAGCGGAATAGTGCCTCAGATCATGGAAACGGAAATGTTCTATATTTGCCCGTGTGAGCGCCCTTTGGAACATGATGGTGATAGAGTGGGGATTGAGGGTGGTAATATGCCCTACCTCACGGATACGATCAGTCACAAACGAGGGCGCACTGATAAATCTGTCGGAGCTGCCCGTCTTGGGGGCTTTTAAATGCCACTCTTTGTCGGTACCAAGGACAAGGGAGTGGTGGACGTGTATCACGTCGCCTTGTATATCATCCAGAGTGAGGGCACATATCTCACCGCGCCGCATCATGCAGAAAGCCCCGAGGAGCACAGGAATTTCCAGTTCAGTATCCCTTACGGCATCCACCAATGCCTTTATCTCGTCATCAGAGGGGATATAAAGCTCTGGACGTACTTTCTGTGGCATAGAGGTTTTAAGGGCCAAATCTGGGCCGATTACGGATGATATGAGGCCATGATAATTGCGGACGGTTTTTGGGGATTTTGAGCGGCTTAAGCCATTTATTACCCGCTGCACGTCGTCCTGGGAGATATTTCTTATTTCCATACGGCAGAATGCGGGATAGTCACGAAGGAGCATTTTCTGGATATTACGATAGCCCCTGATTGTGGCGGGAGAGAGGACTGGCTCCTTAGAAGCGATATAGCGTTCCAGACGGTCCGAGAACCGACTTATATCTGAACTATGTTTCTTTTGTTCCTTTTCTACCGCATATTGTGCTGCCAGAGCTTCTGCTTTGCGTTTACCTGCAGGGGACGGATCGTCAGAGGTAAAGGACCGATATACTCTTTTGCCGTTGTCGTCGGTATAGTCGTAGACCAGGCACCGCCATGATCCGGATGGAAGTTTCTTTGCTGTAGCCATTGTATCATCCTCCTTTTTGGGTATAAAAATAACAGCCAGCGAGATTTCGCTTGCGGACTGTTTCCGAGGATGATACTATAATATATAGGTTGATCAGACTTGTATCTCCTTGGAGATATCCTAAAGCCGTTCCTGTTGGCGCAGGGGCGGTTTTTACTTTGTATAAATAATGCTAAAGGCAGATAACCGAAGTTACCTGCCTAAAAGTTTGAATGAAATAGGTGGGTGACAATCCACATCTCCTAACAATGGGCGACGGCCGCCTGTTCCGTCCTCAGATTTCATCCAATATAGCTTACTCGTTTGGTAACTTAATTATACAATAAATTTAATTTGTGTCAAGTTTTTTTAATGTACCCTTTTCCAGATAGCGTTCAGC
>CAMWMO010000062.1 GCA_947175305.1 uncultured Lachnospiraceae bacterium | reverse complement strand
CAAAAAGTGGTACTCTGCCTATAATACAACTGGAAAGTTTGAATATCAAAGTATTGGAAGGTCAAACAAGATGGAGGCGCTCTATGAACTGGAATGAGGCGAATAAGGAACTTGACAGAAGAAGAGAGAAAGCTCTGTTGGGCGGCGGTCAGAATAAGATCGATAAGCAGCATGCTGCGGGCAAGCTGACGGCCAGAGAGCGGATCGAGATTTTGCTGGATCCGGGCACTTTCGTGGAGGTGGACGGCTTTTTGGAGTCCCGTATCGACGATTTTGATCTGGATAAAAGACGTGTGCCCGGCGATGGTGTGGTGACAGGCTATGGTGAGATCGATGGTCGTCAGGTATTTGTAGCCAGCGAAGACTTTACTGTGATCGGCGGTACGCTGGGAGAGTATCACTCTTTTAAGATCTGCCGGATTCAGGATATGGCTATGGAGATGAAAGCGCCCCTGATCTGTATCAATGACAGCGGCGGCGCAAGGATCGAGGAGGGTATCTCTTCTCTGAGCGGTTACAGCGGCATGTTCCTGCGCCATACGAAGGCGTCAGGGGTGATTCCCCAGATCGCGGTGATTCTGGGTCCCTGTTCGGGCGGTGCCTGCTATGCGCCTGCCATCTGTGACTTTATCTTTATGGTGAAGGACATTTCCAAGATGTTCATCACCGGGCCGAACGTGGTGAAGACGGTCATCAACGAGCAGGTTTCCGTGGAGGAGCTGGGAGGCGCCGATGTACACGCTAAGAAGAGCGGTGTATCCCATTTTACCTATGATACGGAGAACGAGTGCCTGATGGGAGTGCGCAAGCTGTTATCCTATCTGCCCAGCAACTGGATGGAGAAGCCGCCCGTGGTGAATACTGCTGAGAGACAGAGTATCCCTTCCAGAGTAGGAAAGGTGTTTGGCAGAGGAGAGAGCGTGAGACCGGATAGTGCCACGAGAGCTAAGGCAGCCAAGATCAAGGATATTGTGCCGGATAATTCCCGCCATGCCTATGATGTGAAGGAAGTCATCGACTGTATCGTGGACGAGGGCAGTTTTTTTGAGGTGCAGAAGGAGTTTGCCACCAATGCGGTGGTGGGCTGGTGCCGCATGGAGGGCAAAGTCGTAGGTATCGTAGCGAATCAGCCCAATTCCATGGGAGGTTCCCTGGACTATCACGCATCCGATAAGATTGCCAGATTCATACGGTTCTGCGACTGCTTTAACATACCGCTGATCACTCTGATCGATGTGCCCGCTTTCCTGCCCGGAACAGCGCAGGAGCACAACGGCATCATCCGCCATGGGGCAAAGATTCTTTATGCTTATTCGGAGGCTACCGTGCCTAAGATCTCGCTGATCATGCGTAAGGCTTACGGCGGCGCATATATTGCCATGAATTCCAAGGAGATGGGAGCGGACATTGTATATGCATGGCCCATCGCAGAGATTGCAGTGATGGGAGCGGACGGTGCAGTAAACATCGCCTTTAAGAGAAAGATCAAGGCGGCGGCCGATCCGGAGGCCATGCGGGCACAGTGCAAGAAGGAATATGAGGATAGATTCCTGAATCCTTATGTGGCGGCAGCCAGAGGCTACGTCAATGAAGTGATCAAGCCGGAGGAGACAAGGGTGGCCCTGATCAAGGCCCTGCGCGGCTTAAAGAATAAACAGACGGAGAATCCGAAGAAGAAGCACGGAAACATACCCCTCTAGCCACGAAGGAAAACAAGCGACACGAAAAGGGAGCCATAACGGCTCCCTCATTTTTTATGCAGCACAAACGCCTCGTAAGGCTGTAGCGTCACCTCGGCGCCGGTGTACGCATTTCCCGTATTGGAGATCATGCAGGACGCTCCTGTGAACTCTTCAGGAATCGAAAAGGCTGTCTCATGGTCGCAGAAGCTGCATACTACCAGAAGCTTTTCCTGCTCCAGTGTTCTGGTGTAGACGAACAATTCCTCGCTGTCCTCCATCATTGCCTCGTATTTACCGTACACCATAACCGGATTCTCCTTTCGGAGCGCGATCAGTTTCCGGTAGTAATGGAATACGGAATCGGGATCGGCGGTCTCAGCCTTGGCGTTGATCTCCTTATAGTTGGGGTTGACTGCGATCCAGGGCGTGCCTGCGGTAAAGCCGGCCTGCTCGGAATCATCCCACTGCATCGGCGTTCTGGCATTATCGCGGCTCTTGAAGGTGATACAGGGCCAGAATACTTCATGGGATAAGGCGCCCTCGCCGCACCATTCTCGATAGGCGTTGACGCTCTCGATATCACGGAAATCATCGGGGCTTTGAAAAGGATAGTTAGTCATGCCGAGCTCCTCTCCCTGATAGATATAGGGCGTACCCTGCAGCATATGCAGACAGGTGGCAAGCATCTTGGCGGACATTTCCCGATACTGCGGCCGGTCGTCGCCGAAGCGGGAGACAGCGCGAGGCTGGTCGTGATTGTCCCAGAACAGGCTGTTCCATGCCTGATCGTACAGATCTGTCTGCCAGCGCGACAAGATTTTTTTTAAGGTAGTGAGCGGCATTTTTTCGTCTGTCCATTTCCCGTACTTGCCGTCGCTTTCTACATGTTCAAATTGGAATACCATGTTCAGTTCGCGGGTATTTTCGCCGGCATACTGTTTTGCCAGCTCCGCAGTCACACCGGCTGTCTCACCCACCGTCATGATGTCGTATCGGGACAGCACTTTCTCGTTCATTTCCTGCAGATATTTATGAACATTGGGGCCGTGGACACAGTAGGGGCCGAAATCGCCATACAGTCCGCCAACCTCACCATCCGGCATTTCCTTGGTTTTGGAGATCATGCTGATGACGTCCATGCGGAAGCCGTCAATGCCCTTGTCGCACCACCATGTCATCATGTCGAATACTTCCTGACGTACCTTCGGATTATCCCAGTTCAGGTCGGGCTGCTTCTTTGAAAAAAGATGCAGATAATACATACCGGTGGCTTCCTCGTACTGCCATGCAGAACCGCCGAAGCAGGAGCCCCAGTTGTTGGGCGGCGTCTGAGCATCTTTACCCTCGCGCCAGATATAGTAATCGCGATATGCATTGTCTGTGGACTTGCGGCTTTCCACAAACCATTTGTGCTCGTCGGAGGTGTGGTTCACCACCAGATCCATGACAATTTTAATGCCCCTTTCATGGGCGGCGGACAGCAGTGTGTCAAAATCCTCCATCGTGCCGAATTCGTCCATAATATCCTGATAATCGCTGATGTCATATCCGTTATCGTCGTTGGGAGACTTGTAGACCGGAGAGAGCCAGATGACGTCGATCCCAAGATATTTCAGGTAATCTAATCTGCTGATGATCCCTTGCAGATCGCCGATCCCGTCTCCGTTACTGTCCATAAAGCTGCGCGGATAAATCTGATAAATGACTGCTTCCTTCCACCATGTTCTGTTCATTGTGTGATCCCTGTCCTTTCTGAAAAGATGTGCTATTCCATTTCCAATATCAACACCTGATATCCGTGTAACGTGATTCGTTCTTTATTTTCTGCTATATCATGATAGTTATTTAGTAACACATTTTTATAGGCTCCCGGCAGCACAACTTCCTGCTCCTCTCGCTGATAGTTTCCGATGACAAGCAGTGTCCGGTCTCCTTTCCGGTAATAGGCCATCAGATTATGCCGTTCCTGCCAGATAGGCTCCAATGTGCCGTACACGATCGTTTCTGTGTAGACAGGATGTTTTCGCAGCGCGATCAGCTTCTTATAGAATGAGTAGACAGAGTCCTCGTCCGCAGTCTGCGTGGCTGCATTGATGGAGGTATAGTTCGGATTCACTTTCAGCCACGGCTTGCCGGTGGTAAATCCGGCGTTTGCCTCAGCTGACCACTGCATGGGTGTGCGGGCGTTGTCACGGCTATATGCGGATATGACCTTCAATGCTTCGTCCGGTGAAAGACCCGCTTCCAGAGCAACGCGATATTCGTCGCGGGCGGAAATATCGTCTACCTCATCGATGGATGAGATCGGCAGATTTTCCATGCCCAGCTCCTGTCCTTGATAGATAAAGGGAAGTCCGCGCAGCATAAAGTTCAGCGCAGCCAGCATTTTTTTGCTCTCGTCACAGCAGTCACCCTCCGGTATATAGTGACTGACGCCACGGGGTTCGTCGTGGTTTTCGATGATATTTGAGAGAAAACCGATATCTTTGATCCTGGCCTGGGATTCAAAACAGCAGTTTTTATAATCGTCCGGCGTGATCGGGGCAGCGTCGTACCAACCCTTTTCGCTGTGGCCGAAGATTGTCTCGTTAAAGTCAAATATGCTGGAGAAGTAGCCGTTATCTCCGATGAAATCCGGTATTTCCTCCGGATTCTCATTAAAGACCTCTCCCACAGAGAAGGCGTCATATTTCTTGAAGGTGCGGTCGCGCATTTCCTCGAGAAATTCCCCGATACCTTTTGCCTCCTTCAACATGTTTATAATGCTGCACAGGCCGTCATCCCTGTCAGGGGTATAGCTGTGGAAGGGCAGTGCTTTTTTGATGTTCATGATGGCATCGATGCGAAAGCCGCCGAGTCCTTTGTCGAGCCACCAGTTGATATTTTTATAGACTTCCTCTCGAAGCTCCGGATTTTCCCAGTTTAAATCCGGCTGCTTTTTGTGGAATACATGGAGATACTGTTTGTTTGTTCCGGGCAGATCATCCCACACGGGACCGCCGAAGTAGGAACGCCAGTTGGTGGGCAGATCGCCCTCCTTTTTGTCTCTCAGATAGAAAAATTTGCCATATTTTCCGTCAGGATCTTCGCATGCCTTGCGGAACCATTCATGTTCGTCGGAACAGTGATTGACCACCAGATCCATGAGGATATACATGTTGCGTTTTTTCGCCTCGGCAATGAGCTGGTCCATGTCCTCCATGGTGCCGAAACGGGGATCGATGCTGTAGTAATCGGAGATATCATAACCCTGGCCGGCAAGAGTATATGTGTTGTTAATATACATTTTAGTGATGTACACAGCGGATGTCTTACGATTATTTGATTAAAAAATACATTATTATGACATTGCATCGTCAAGGCGCTTTCGGTATTGTAAGGGGGTAGTGCCCGTGTGTTTGCGGAACTCCCGCAGAAAATTTCCCAGATTGTTGTATCCGCATTCCAGGCAGACCTCCGTCACCGGCAGATCCGTTTTTTCCAGAAGCCGTTTCGCCTGCTTGATGCGGTATTCATTGATATACTCTATAGGCGAGCAGCCGATCGCCTTTTTGAACAGGCGGCAGAAATATTGTTCGTTCAGGTTTACCTGGCCCGCAAGATCGGATATATATATCTTATCGCGATAATTGTCCTTAATATAAGTAAGCGCCGTCTTGATACTCTCCACACGCTTGTTGAAGTTTTTTTCCGTGGAAGCAAAAAGCCTGTGGGCGGAGAGGGTGGCGAGAATATAAAGCAGCGAAGACTTGATATATAATTGGCTGGTCAAGTCGTATGTGACCAGACTGCTGTCGGAAGCGGAATCCTCCGTCATTTGGCCAAAAGCGTGCATGATATCCCCAAAGGCATTCCGAAGCGGGACAAACGCAGGGTGCTGCGGCGTGATACACCGTGGGAAGAGCAGTTTTCCGTTTTGGATCGGTTTCACCAGATGGATCTGCGCCTCGTCGTAGGAATCGAAGCTCAGGATGCCGGGAGAGAAGACAACGGCGTCTTCCCAGTGGCTGTCGGGGGATTCCGTGATAATACTGTGCAGCTCGCCTGGATTGATGAAATAGAAGCACTCAGACCGGATCGAAAAAGATTCCATATTGATTTCCAAACGGAATTCTCCGTTAGAAAAATGCAGAAGCTCCGCTTCGTCATGCCAGTGGTGCTTGACGAGAGTGCCCTTTCCTATGGAGTGGGTGCGGTAAGCGGCACAGGGGAATGATTGTGTTCCGTGCGTCCGTATTTCTTTGAAGACAGATGACTGCTGGTCCATGGAAGATCTCCTTGCATGCCTATATGAAAGAAGGGCTGTTGCTTTGGCAGATCACTCTGCTTTTGCAACAGCCCGTATATTTGTTTGAAACTAACAATAACTGTTAAACATCATGCCGCTGTATGCGCTCGTGATGTAAGGACTTGCGAAGTTCTTTCCGGGATTCTTATAAGCCACGATCACATTATTGACATAGTGCATCGGGTTTAAAGATACCTGATTCGACTTGCGCAGAACCGAGTTCGTAAAGCCCTTCATGGAGGAAAATGCCTCCTTGGCGTCCTCGCTCATAGCTCTTTGGCGCAGGACATTGTTGTCGACTTCTAAAGTGCCGGCCAGATTCAGATTCAATCCGGCGGAGGTAAGTCCCTTTGCATATACACGGGCAACGCTGCTCATTTCCTGGAATAGACGGTTGCTCTTAGGCTGATCGGCCTTGTATTCTGAAACTGCCTGCAGGAAAGAATTGTATCCTCTCACCAGAGTGTTGATGTTTTCAGCAAGGGATTCCACATCAGTCTTAATACCGATGGAAGCCGTTTCACCATCTTCGCTGCTTACGCCCTCAAACTGTAATTCGTAGGTGTTATCCAGTGTGTAGTGGTTAGTAGCGGAGGAATGCTCCTCGCCATCCACCAGAAAAGATGCGTTTGTTGCTGCGGAAGTTATATGATCAAGTCCCATATAATCCACCACGCCGGCAGTTTTACTGGTGCGGTGATCGGAAATGATAAACTGTTCCTTTTTCCCGTCTTTCAGTCCGGTAGCATCCGATTCCATACGGAGAGCGGAATTCCCGTTCTCGTCTGTTACGACTTGAGCCGACATACCAATGTTGGCATTGGTGATCAGGCGGGACAAACGTGACTGCACATCTCTGTTCGTGTCAGTTGCCTTGATGCTGAACTGGAATTCGTAACTCAGATCATCGATTCCAACATCGAAAGAGTAGGTGTCGGGAGCGAGTGCCACAGGCTCGTCACCGGGCAGGAAATTTCCGAGGTTTACCTGAGGGGAAGCGAGATGCCTGACCTCTACCTCATAGGAAGGAAAATCGTCATCCGGTTTCTTGGAGCCGATATATTTGGCAACAGCAATATTCTCATTGCTGGAATAAGCCACCTTTTTATTCAGTAGTTCTTCTTCGTCAAGACCGCCGAGAGAAGCGATCGTATTACGAAGCTCTCTGGCATTTTCTTTTATGCCGACGGCAAACTGCTGGGATTCCTTACTGGTATCCAGAATGAACAGAGGGGATTCCTTGTTCATCTTGACAATAGAATTATATACGCTGCGAAGCTCGCTTTTCTTGTGCGTATCATAACGCGTGCTCGACTTCGGCGCATAAGTGGTCATGTAGAAATTGTAGACATTTGTTAAATTATGAACAGAATTAAAAGCCATGAGCCCCTCCTTTCTTCCATGAAATCATCGCAGACACTTCCAGCGGCTGTCCATAGCCTGCAAAGTATCTCCGTGGGCATTTTCTTTAATATAATGTAGAAATATATTCTATTTTACCACAATATTCCCGAAAAAAGCAAGTATTTGCGGGAATATGTGGATGTTTTTGCACCAAAAATAATATGGTTATTTTATATATCGTACAGAACCTGTCTCTTATACCAATCTGACGCTGCCGACGAATAG
>CAMWMO010000061.1 GCA_947175305.1 uncultured Lachnospiraceae bacterium | reverse complement strand
TTCAACACGTTCAGCCTTGCTCTTGAAACTGGTATGCGCATCGGAGAGCTTTTAGGCTTGAAGTGGTCAGACATTGATTTTGAAAACCAGACAATCTATGTTAATCGTACACTGGTCTATGTAACCTGCAAGGATGAAACAAGTCCGAAGTACGGAAAGAAAATCAATGAATTTCACGAGCCAAAGACAGAAAAGGGAAAGCGTAAAATCCCGATGACCTTAAAAGCATATCAGATTCTGAAAAGACAAAAACTCTGGAAAGCTGAAATTGAAGCCAAAGGAAAGAAAGCGCCAGAGGGATTTGAAGACTTGGTATTTGTTACTACAAGGAATGCTCCCGTCAGTCAGAATGACACGGATCTGGTTATGAAGGTTATTTCAGACCGGATAGCTAAAGAACACAAAAAATTCAAACCATTAACACCGCATACGCTCAGACACACATTTGCGACCAGATGCATTGAGCGTGGCATGAACCCTAAAACGGTACAGGTTATCTTAGGACATTCAAGTGTCAATATCACAATGAATCTGTACTGCCATGTGACGGAAGACACGCTCATATCTGAAATGAGTAAATTTGAAGCAGAAGAACCTGAAAAAGGTGTCAATCGTCAAATTGGTGTCAAAGTGGTGTAATTTCTAAAAATCAACTCAATAAATCCTTATTTGCGCGAGTAGCGAAGAACAAGGAAATGCTTGCATTTACTTGTGAAGAGCACCGCGACAGCCGCTAGGCGTTCAAGGAAAATTTCCACAATTAACATTTCAGAAACAAAACTTAAACATTATGCAAATAATGAGTTGCTATTCTTGTATCATCAAATGAAACAAACGTATTCAAAAAGGAGAATGAAATTATGGCAAAATCAAAACTGGTAAAGGCAAATGAAAAAATTGCAGAGGGAGTAGTCGGTGGCTACAAGAAGATTGAAGAAGGAGTGGTCGGCGGTTACAGGAAAATTGAGGAAGGAGCAGTAGGCGGCTTTAACAAAATTGCTGATAAGTTTGTGGACAATTTCCTGACGAAAGAGGGCGAGTCTGTAGAAGAAGCAATGGCACGACTGTCAGTGGAACAGAAAGAGACGAAAAGAGAAAGGTAGGGCAAAAATAATGAAAAGGAGTACATTTGTAGCAATGATCTTGGGAATTATCGGAGGAATCTTGTTCGCACTGGGAATGTGCATGGGACTGGTAGAGGAATGGAATGCACGAAACGAAGGTATTATCGTGGGAGTAATCGGGCTGGTTGTATTATTCATCATGGTAGCAGTGTGGAGAAAGATGGAAAATAAGGAGCCGATCAAGCTGTCGGGAAAGGCGATCGGTGCAACGTTGATCGGGATTGTCGGAGCTCTGCTGCTAGGTGTCGGTATGTGCCTGACAATGGTTTGGAGCGGCTATATGGTGGTCGGAATCATAGTAGGGATTGTGGGAATCGTTGTACTGCTCTGCTTAATACCTTTTATCAAAGGATTGAAATAATTGTGGGTGAAATGTGCAGTGGAAAACAAAAATCTGCTGCACATTTTTTGTGTATAAGAAAAACTTGTTTGATTTCAGGATATGTTGGGAGTGTTTGTTCACAAAATGTTCACAAAGTACAAACAAAACACAAACAATAGCAGAGTATGATGCAGAAAGAAAAATACAGAGTAAAACCACAAGATGGAGGAGGCGGGTATATGAATTTGCAAAAAACGAAAGAGATTTTAAAAAAGATTTTTGCACTTCCGCCGGTTCCTACCCTTCTCATTGCAATCCCATCATATACACTGGTCATATATGTCCTTGCAAATGGTCTGGAGAATGAAATCATTTCGTATGTTTCCTATATCTTATCGGCTTATGCAGCTATAATCACCGTTACGGGCATAACGGGGATCGTGCGTCTGGCCAGGCAGGGCATAAATAGCCATCCGCTTGTAAAGAAGGCACTGGACAATCCGCTGGTGGGCAGGTATCTGCGGGAAGACATGTTTCGGGCGGAGGCCGCTCTGTATCAGGGATTTTTCATCAATCTTTTGTATGCAGGGATAAAAATGTTTTCGGGAATCTATTACAGATCGATCTGGTTTGTAACATTGGCTGTTTATTATATTCTGCTTGCCGTCATGCGTGCTTCCCTTCTTCATTATGTAAGGAAAGGTGAGAAAGGTAAAAGATCCGAATGGCGCAGATACCGATTATGCGGTATTATTTTATTGTTTATGAATGTTGCGCTGTCAGGCATCATTGCTCTTGTGATAAGTATGAACAGCGGATTTGTATATCCGGGAGTATTGATCTATGTCATGGCGATGTATGCTTTTTATGCGACGATCACAGCGGTTTGGAATCTGGTAAAATTCAGGAAATATGGAAGTCCTGTCATGTCTGCGGCAAAGGTGATCGGTCTGACGGCGGCGCTGGTATCCATGCTTTCCTTAGAAACAGCTATGCTGACGCAGTTCGGATCAGATGATGGCCAGATGTTCCGACAAATCATGACGGCATCTACAGGGGCTGGAATCAGTAGTATTGTACTCGGAATGGCAATTTTTATGATATGGCATTCCACAAAACAGATAAAACAGGAAAAGGAGATTTGACGCATGATAAATATTCTAGTCGTGGAAGATGATGCAAAACTAAACCAGATCGTGTGTACCTACTTAAATGACAGCGGGTTTCAGACGAAGGGATGTCTGAATGCCAAAGATGCCTATGATGAGATGTATAACAATCTGTATGAGTTGATCATTTCCGACATTATGATGCCGGAGATTGACGGGTTTGAGTTTGCACAGACAGTCAGACGGGTAAACAAGACAATCCCTATCCTTTTCATGTCAGCAAAAGATGACTTACCTTCCAAGCAGAAAGGATTCCAGCTTGGGATAGATGATTATATGGTAAAGCCTGTTGAACTGGAGGAACTGCTTCTGCGCGTCAGGGCGCTTCTGCGCAGGGCAAATATCGAAATGGAGCGGAAGATCACGGTTGGTAATCTGAAAATGGATGCCGATGCCATGAGTGCAGAGATTAACGGCGAGGAAATAAACCTTACCACAAGGGAATTTAATATCCTGTATAAACTATTGTCTTACCCGAAAAAGACTTTTTCCAGAGCACAACTCATGGATGAGTTCTGGGGTGTGGACAGTGATACCAGCCTGCGGGCGGTAGATGTCTATGTGACAAAGCTGCGGGATAAATTATCAGACTGTGACGGCTTTAAGATCGTGACGGTAAGGGGACTTGGGTATAAGGCGGTGTTAGTGTGAGAAAGAAAAGTGTCAGCCATAATAACGCAATGAAGAAAGTACGGTTTGCATTGTCTCTGTTTGCGGCTTACTGGGCGGTTTTGCTTCTGATGTCAGGGGTGCATACCGGCCTGCTGGTGCTTATGGACAGACTGCAGTGCGTGGAAGCTGTTCAGACTGCCGTGGCTATGGCGTATTGGGGAATTGTGGCGGCTGGCATTGCATGGTTTGCAGTGGGAAGGATCAGGAATACTTATGAAATTCCCATGAAACAGCTTGCAGAGGCTACGTCAAAGGTAGCGGCAGGAGATTTTTCGGTGTATATTCCTACACTTCATACGGCGGATAAGCTGGATTATCTGGATATTATGATTATGGATTTTAACAAAATGGTGGAGGAACTCGGTAGCATTGAGACATTGAAAACAGATTTTGTCTCCAATGTGTCCCATGAGATGAAAACGCCTATTGCCATCATGAAGAATTATGCGGAACTGCTTCAGGCAGACAGGATAGAGGACGGGCAGAGGAAGGAATACGCAGAGTCCATTGAGGACGCTACTACACGGCTTTCGGACTTGATTGGCAATATACTGAAACTGAATAAACTGGAAAATCAGAGGATCATGCCGGAAGCGGAAGATTGTAATATATGTGGGCAGTTATGTGAATGTATTTTGCAGTTTGAGGATGCATGGGAAAAGAAAGAAATTGAACTTGAAGCAGAAATGGAAGATGTGGCAATGGTAAGGGCAGATGCAAGTCTCATGGAACTAGTGTGGAACAACCTGTTAAGCAATGCAGTGAAATTTACGGAATCGGGCGGCAGCATCAACGTTATCCAGACATCAGATGAGAACTACATCAGGGTTTCCGTATCCGATACAGGCTGCGGCATGAGCCAGGAGAGCATGAGACATATTTTTGATAAATTCTATCAGGGCGATACTTCCCATTCAAAAGAAGGGAACGGGCTTGGGTTGGCACTGGTAAAGCGGGTGCTGGAGCTTATGGATGGTGATATCCAGATTGCCAGCGAGGAAGGGAAAGGGAGTACCTTTACAGTCACGCTTCCGGTGGCGGGTATGTATGAGAAGCAGGAGGTGTATATTCATGGATAATGCGGAAAGACAGCAGAGAAATTTTGTGGGGTATGAGTATAAGGAGCTGCTTACAGAGGACAGCAGATATTCGTTCCTGCTTGACGGGTATGAAAATTTTGGGTGGGAGTTAGATGAAAATTTTCCTGAAAACAGGGTGGGGAGGAATCCGGTTTCACAGCAAAAGAAGGTGCTTCGGCTGAAACGGAACCGTAAGATCGTCAACAAGATGGAACTGACAAGGCTTGAGAGAAATTTTGAAGCGTGTGTCAATGAAATAGATAAGCTGGAAAAGGAAAAAACTTCTATAGCAACAGTGTATGCGCTTGTATTGGGCATGATTGGGACAGCGTTCATGGCGGGATCTGTTTTTGCAGTGACAGCACAGCCGCCAAACTATATTTTGTGTATCATTCTTGCCGTGCCGGGATTTTTGGGATGGATATTCCCGTATTTTCTCTATAAAAAAGTTGTGGGAAAACAAACAGATCGGGTGGTGCCATTGATAGAAGAGAAGTACGATGAGATTTATGAGATTTGTGAGAAAGGAAATAAGCTGTTATATTAAGGGTGGATGTTTTTCATTCGGAGCGCAGTAGAGAAATTGATGAAGTAAAATATAAAAATGGAGAATAGAGTGCAGATGAAACATTTTCTGGAAAAGCTCCGGCAGCAGGCGGCAGACTGCCCGGAGCTAATGCAGGTATTTGAAAACTGTTATACGAATACGATACATAAGGCAGTGCAGAGAAAAGAGGACGGCACGGTTCATGTTATTACCGGGGATATTCCTGCCATGTGGCTGCGGGATTCTGCCGCGCAGATACGGCCATATCTTTTCTTGGCGAAGGAAGATGAGGAGATGCGAGAACTGATCGCGGGAGTAGTCAGGCGGCAGTTTAAATATATCTGTATTGACGAGTATGCAAATGCATTCAATGAATCACCTAATGGCGCCTGCTGGGAGAAGGATGATCCCAATCAAGATCCCTGGGTCTGGGAACGGAAATTTGAGGTGGATTCTCTGTGCTATCCCGTGCAGCTGGCTTATCTTCTCTGGAAGAATACCGGCTGTGAATCCCAGTTCGATGAAAATTTTTTCAAAGGTATCGAGAAGATTTTTCAGGTGTTTCAGACAGAACAGTTTCATGAAGAAAAATCTGACTATAGGTTTCAAAGAAAAAATGCCTGGTTCAGAGACACCCTTTCCAGAGAGGGAAAGGGCGCATTGGTGAAGTCCGGGATTGGTCTGATCTGGTCGGGATTCCGGCCTAGTGACGATGCCTGTACCTACGGATATCTGATTCCCTCCAACATGTTTGTGGTGGTGATCATGGGATATCTGGAAGAGATGGCCAGAGAGGTGTTCCATGATGAGGAGATGGCAAAAGAAGCGGCGCGGCTGAGAAAACAGGTACGAGAGGCAGTCGAAAAAGAGGGAAAAATAGATACAGAAAAATTTGGTACGATATATGCTTATGAGACAGATGGCTATGGAATGTATCAGCTTATGGACGATGCCAATGTTCCCAGTCTGCTGGCTATGGAGTATCTTGGGTATCCGGCGGAACCGCAGGCGGCGGAGAATACCCGGAGATTTATCTTAAGCGACGCCAATCCTTTTTATTACAAGGGCATTAAGGCGGCGGGTGTGGGGAGCGCCCATACGCCGACCGGCTATATCTGGCATATTGCTATGGCGATGCAGGGGCTGACGAGCAAAAGCAGAGAAGAGAAACGGAAGATTCTCGAGAAGATGGTATCGACTACGGGAGGAAAAGGTGTGATGCACGAAGGTTTTTTCTGCGATGACGACACCAGATATACGCGGGAATGGTTTTCGTGGGCGAATGCCATGTATGCAGAGTTATTTTTAGATTATATGGGATATCGATTGGAACGGTGACGGAGGGACTTTTCATTTTCCGCGTGAAATGATAATATATTAGATGAATAAGGAGGAGAAGTCATGGCATCGAGTGAATATGAAGCAGCGTTAAAACAGGCGCGCCGCAGCTATCGGACTGCGCTTACGAAAGGTGAGTACCCGTATCTCCCGGTGTTGGATGATATGATATCCTATACCGAGGTTGGGGCAATCGAAAATCTGGGAATCATGGATATCCCGTTATCTAAGATTGTAGGAACCAAAACAGAGGGGCGCTCTAACGCGTTTGCCAATAATTTTATGCCCCTTCTTCCCGGAGAGTCAGAATTTGGATTGAAATGGGGGGCAGTGTACAATCATCAGATTGAAGACGGTATCAATGATCCTATCGTTGCTTATGAATTTATGGGTCAGTTTTATGTGCAGGAGGGCAACAAGCGCGTCAGCGTTATGAAGTATCTGGAGACATACAGCATTACTGCCAGTGTCACCCGTCTGGTCCCCAAGAAGTCAGATGACAAAGAAAATCGTCTGTATTATGAGTTTCTGGATTTCTATGAAGTATCACACAGTTATGACGTCTTCTTTTCCAGAGAAGGCAGCTATAAGAAATTTTTAAAACTTATGGGGAAAAAACCGGATGAAGTCTGGAGCGACGATGACCGGATGAATCTGCATTCTGCCTGCTATCATTTTGAAACAGTGTTCAATAAAGCGCATGGGGACAAATCGGGTATCAGTGCTTCGGATGCTTTTTTGATGTATGTGGAAATTTACGGATATGAGAATGTCATTGGACAGAGCGGACAGAATATGTATCGTGATCTTCAGAAAATGTGGAAGGAGATCACCCTTGCCGGGCAGGGCAGCCAGGTAGAGCTTGTGCAGGATCCTGAGAAGGCAAAAGCTACTCTTTTGAATAAACTGCTTCCGACGGGCACTTTGAAGATAGCATTTATCTATACAAAGACGACAGAAACCTCCAGCTGGGCCTATGCACATGAGCTGGGCAGGCTGTATCTGGAGCAGGCCTTTGCAGGCAAAGTAGAGACGATGGCTTTCGACCAGGCGGATACGGAAGCGCAGGTGGCAGATGCCATTGAACGGGCGATTGCGGCAGGCTGCGAGTTGATTTTTACGACAGCCACACAGATGGTCAATCAGAGTGTGCGTTCCGCGATCAAATATCCGAAAGTGAAAATATATAACTGTTCTATCAAAATGTCTTATTCCTCAATTTGTACATACTATGCAAGAATGTATGAATCCAAGTTCCTGATGGGCGCTATTGCAGCAGCACTATCCCGGACGGACAGACTTGGTTATGTGGCGGATTATCCGATCTATGGAACACTGGCAAATATCAATGCGTTTGCATTGGGG
>CAMWMO010000060.1 GCA_947175305.1 uncultured Lachnospiraceae bacterium | reverse complement strand
AATACTTTGATATTCAAACTTTCCAGTTGTATTATAGGCAGAGTACCACTTTTTGTCAATACTCTGCCCAAATATTTATTATATCAATTCAGCCTTCTCCCGCTCCACTGCCTCCAGCGCCTGCGCGATCACCTTGTCCATATCATAATACCGATACTGTCCCAGACGACCCCCGAAAATCACATTCGGCCTGGTCTTCGCAAGCTCCAGATACTGCTTGAACAGCGCGTCATTTTTCTCATCATTGATGGGATAATAGGGCTCCTCTCCCTCCTGCCAGAGCGCCGGATACTCTCTGGTGATCACCGTACCGGGCTGCGTCCCGAACTCGAAGTGCTTGTGCTCGATCACTCTGGTATAGGGAATCTCCCGCTCCGTATAATTCACCACCGCGTTGCCCTGGTAGTTATCACAGTCTGTGAGTACCTCCGTCTCAAAGCGCAGAGACCGGTATTCCAGATGCCCCAGCGCAAAATCGAAATACTCGTCAATCATCCCCGTGTACACGACCTTTTCGTAGATATTTCCCTCTCTGTCGGTCACACGGCCCCCGTTCTCCTCCTGTCCGGTCACAAAATCGCAGTAGGAAACGCCGGTCAACACCTCGATCCCCTGCAGCATTTTCTCTACCATTATGGTATAGCCTCCCACAGGAATCCCCTGATAACGGTCATTAAAATAATTATTGTCATAGGTAAAGCGAAGCGGCAGTCTCTTGATGATAAAGGCGGGGAGCTCCTTACAGTCTCTGCCCCACTGTTTCTCGGTATAACCCCGCACCAGCTTTTCATATACATCCGCACCCACCAGAGAGAGCGCCTGCTCCTCCAGATTCTTCGGCTCTGTGATGCCCAAATCCGCAATCTGCTCCGCGATCTTCGCCTTCGCCTGGGCTGGTGTCACCACACCCCACATCCGGTTAAAGGTATTCATATTAAAAGGAAGATTATATAATTCTTCCCGATAGCGCGCCACCGGAGAATTGATATAGTGATTAAACTCCGCAAATTGGTTTACATAATTCCAAACCCGCTTATCAGAGGTATGAAAAATATGCGCACCGTAACGGTGCACCTGTATCCCTTCCATTTCCTCCGTATAAATATTACCGGCGATATGCTGCCTTCTGTCGATAAGGCGCACCCGCCGGCCAATTTTGTTCATTTCGCGGGCAAACACAGAGCCGTACAGCCCTGCGCCCACGATCAGGTAATCATATTTCATTTATTATTCCTCAACTGCCTTGTATTTCTCCAGCTGTGCATAATCCTCCATCAACTCAAGAGCCTTCTTGCGGCCAACTTTGTTTAATTTCACATAATACTGCATCACGCGATTCTCCATGATCTTACCACCCAGCAGGCTCTTCTGATTGATCGGAGAGAAGTCTACCGGATTCAGATTCAGCTTATCACACATTCTGATCACAGTACCGTAGGCCATACCCTCGATCCCCCTGTCTAACGCCGTCACCAGAGTAGAATACGGAATTTCCATTTCAATCGCAAACTGCCTGACACTCTTATGCTGCTTTAAAATCTCTGCTTTCAAAATTTCTGCCTTAGTCATAATAGACCTCCTTATCATGTGATGTTTTCTTTATGAGAAGAGGTCCGCTCCTCTCTACTTTTGCACAGTATAACACATTTTTTTTGAAAAAGGAACCACCAAACGGAGTTATTTGACGAAATATCGTCTCTACAGTCAGGTCCAAAAACTGTATTGTCGTAATGATAAGAAAATGCTAAAATAGGCATAGAAAATGAATCACAAAAGAGGTGTTATTATGTTACCTGTTTCCGTGTGTATGATTGCAAAAAACGAAGATAATCACATTGAAGAATGTCTCAAAAGACTTCGTCCCTGCCGCTTTGAGATCATCGTGGTCGATACCGGTTCCGTGGACCGCACCGTAGAGATGGCTCATAGATATGCGGACAGGGTCTTTCATTTTGCCTGGTGCGACGACTTCAGCAGTGCGAGAAACTTTTCGATTCAGCAGGCATCAAATGACTGGGTACTGATCATAGACTGTGACGAATATCTTGAAAATGTCAATCTGGTTCAGCTGGAAGAGGCGCTCTCCCATAACAGGGACTCCGTGGGCATGATCACCCGCAATAATCCCTATACCGTGCAGGGTACACGCTCCATCATGTCGGAGCGTATCGGCCGTCTCTTCAACAGAAAATACTGCCACTTTGAGGGCAGCATCCATGAGCGGGTGCGCACCTTGCAGGGCAGGGAGCCGGAAACCTTTTCGATTCCCCTGACCTTTTATCACGAAGGCTATGTGGAGGAATCTGATAAGCGCATGCGTGCTACCAGAAATCTGGAGATGCTTTTGCACGATCTGAATGTAAAGGGTCCCAGCCCATATCTCTATTTCCATCTGGGGCAAAATTATATCTCCTTAAACGACATGGAAAAGGCGGCGCAGTATTACAAAATGGGGCTTGCTCTAAACGCAGATCCCCAGTCCGACTTTGTGCAGAGCATGGCGGAAACCTACGGCTACTGCCTGATGGATCTGGCAAAATACGATGCAGCCATGTCTCTTAAAGATAAGTATGGTCATCTCTCCCACCGGGCGGACTTCGTCTATCTGATGGGAATGCTCTATATGAAAAAAGGAGAACTGTCCAAAGCTATCGAGGAGTTTGAAAAGGCAACCACACTCACGGCCTATTCCCGCAAGGGCGTCAACAGTTACCGTGCCTATTTCCATATCGGCGGTATCTATGAGACGATGGGCAACCTGGAGCAGGCCCGGATCTACTATAAAAAATGCGGCGATTATGAGCCGGCTATCAGAAGACTCCGGGAGCTTCAGACGGCAGAATCCGTCTCCTGACTTTCCCTTTAGAAAGGAGAATCCGTGTTTCCTCTATCCGTATGTATCATCGCTAAAAATGAAGAGACTCACATTGGCGAATGCCTCGAAAGGCTTGCCCCCTACGGCCTTGAGATCGTGCTGACAGATACCGGCTCCACGGATCAGACCCTTGAGATTGCCGGCCGCTACACTGACCGCATCTATCACTTTGACTGGTGCGATGATTTCAGCGCCGCAAGAAATTTTTGTATGGAAAAAGCCTCCCATAACTGGATACTTTCTCTCGATTGTGACGAATATATCGAACAGATTGACATAGATGCCCTCCGTAGGTTTATGGAGGAATATCCGGATGCCGCAGGGCGGATCCTGATCCGCAGCCGCTTTACCCGGGCCGGGCAGACCACCCATGAGCAGATGCGGGTGAGCCGTCTGGCTGACCGTCGGTATTTTCACTTTTTGGGCGCAGTGCATGAACAGCTTGCATATCGTCCTGACACTGCCTCTGCTGTGGCAGGGGTGTCAGCAGCGCAGACAAGCGCCAAAAAGGTTTATGACGCGCCTGTCACAATTTTACATGTGGGATACGATCTCAGCGAGTCCGAAATGCAGGAAAAATCCCGCCGCAATATTGCACTCTTAGAGGCAGAACTTGCCAAAGAAGGTCCGGACCCCTACCTTTATTATCAGCTGGGCTTAAGCTGCCGCAGATTGAAAGACCATGAGAGGGCCTTCGACTATTTCGATGCCGGTCTGTCGCTGGAGGTAGATCCTAATCTCGATTATGTGAAAACTATGGTGGAATCTTACGGTTACACCATGCTGGATCTGAAACGAAACCGGGAGGCGCTGGAGCTTTCTTCCCTCTATGATATCTTTGCGGTCCGGGCGGATTTCGTCTTTCTGATGGGGCTCATCTATATGAACAACGGCCTTTTCGATCAGGCCATTTCAGAATTTCAGAAAGCGTCTTCTATGGAGGATTTTGCGGTAGAAGGCACAAACAGCTACATGGCCAACTATAACATCGGTGTGATCTATGAATGCACCGGCCATATCACGGAAGCCAGAAAATATTATGAAAAATGTGGAGAGTATGAGCCGGCAAAGCAGCGGCTTTCGGAAATCCAAAAAACATAACAAGGCGGCACCCTTTCGGATGCCGCCTCTTTTCTTATCGCTTATCTGAGTCGCCAGATATCTCTGTTGTACTCCTCGATGGTTCTGTCGGAGGAGAAGAATCCTGCCTTGGCAATATTCACCAGCATCATCTTTCTCCACTTCTTCTGATCCTCATAATCCGCCATCATCTTATCCTTCGTGGCGATATAATCCTCCAGATCCAGAAGCGTCATAAACCAGTCCTTATTTAACAGCTCCTTGTAAAGTCTCTCCAGATTCTCCTTGTGGCCTACCTTCAGCGCTTCCTTGCTGACAATGAAGTCTACCGCCTCCTTGATCACAGGAGACTTCTTATAGTAATCCTTTGACACATAATCGGCCTTCTCGTAGTGCTCGATGACTGCCTCGGATTTCTCACCGAAGATGTAGATATTGTCATCGCCAACCAGCTCATGAATCTCCACATTAGCGCCATCCGAAGTGCCCAGCGTCACGGCACCGTTTAACATGAACTTCATGTTGCCCGTACCGGAAGCCTCCTTGGATGCCAGAGAGATCTGCTCAGAGATATCGCAGGCCGGGATCATCTTCTCCGCATAAGCTACATTGTAATTTTCCACCATGAGCACGGTCATGTAAGGGCTGACCTCAGGATCGTTATTGATGATCTCCTGCAGCACCAGAAGCAGATGAATGATATCCTGTGCAATCACATAGGCGGGAGCCGCCTTCGCGCCGAAGATAAAGGTCATGGGTCTTGCAGGCTTCTTTCCTGCCTTAATCTCCAGATATTTATGGATGATATAAAGGGCATTCATCTGCTGCCGCTTGTACTCGTGCAGTCTCTTACTCTGGATATCAAAGATGGAATCAGGATTCAGGGTCACGCCCTCCACCTCTTTCACATAAGCCGCCAGATCTTCCTTGCGGTTTCTCTTGATCTGCGCAATACGGTCAAGCACCGCCTCATCGTCCGCATAGTCTAACAGCTTCTCAAGGTTCGCCGCATCCTTCTTATAGGCGTCTCCGATGGTATCGGAGAGGAAGCCCGCCAGTTCACGGTTACAGGATAAGAGCCATCTCCGGAAAGTGATACCGTTGGTCTTATTGTTAAATTTCTCCGGATAGATCTTATAAAACGCATTTAATTCTGTATTCTTCAAGATCTCTGTGTGGATCGCCGCCACGCCGTTTACCGAAAAGCCGTAGTGGATGTCGATGTGCGCCATGTGTACCCGGTCATCCTCATCGATGATCTGCACCTTGGGATCCTTATATTTCGCAGCTACCCGCTTATCCAGCTCCTTAATGATGGGCACAAGCTGGGGTACTACCTTCTCCAGATACTTGAGAGGCCACTTCTCCAGCGCCTCCGCCAGGATCGTGTGATTCGTGTATGCGCAGGTCTTGCTCACCACCTCGATAGCCTCATCCATAGTAAATGCCTTGTCATCCACCAGAATACGGATCAGTTCCGGAATCACCATGGTGGGATGGGTGTCGTTGATCTGGATCACTGCATGATCATACATCTTGCGCAGATCGTATTTTTTCTCTTTCATTTCCTTTAAGATGAGCTGAGCCGCATTGCTCACCATAAAATACTGCTGATAGATGCGCAGCAGATTGCCGGCCTCGTCGGAATCATCGGGATACAGGAAAAGTGTCAGGTTTTTCTCGATATCCTCTTTGTCAAAATCAATGCCCTTCTTCACCAGACTCTCATCGATGGACTCAATATCAAACAGGCGCAGTTTATTGACACCATTGTCATATCCGATCACATCAATATCATACAGTCTGGAAGCCACCTTCTTTTTGCCAAATGCCACTTCAAAGGTCGTGTCAGTTTTGGTAAGCCAAGACTTCTCCTCAATCCAATCGTTCTTCTGTGCTGTCTGCAGCTTATCCTTGAACTCCTGCTTGAAAAGACCGAAGTGATAATTCAAGCCGATTCCCTCACCCGGAAGTCCCAGGGATGCGATGGAATCCAGGAAGCACGCTGCCAGCCGTCCCAGACCGCCGTTGCCCAGCGAAGGCTCCGGCTCTATCTCCTCGATCACAGAAAGCTGCTTGCCGTTCTTGGCAAGGATCTTCTCCAGATTGTCATAGACGCCCAGATTGATCAGGTTATTGGACAGAAGCTTTCCGATCAGAAACTCAGCAGAAATATAGTAGATCTTCTTCTCCCCCTCGATCGGCTCGGACACTTCCATCAGTCTCTTGGAAAGCTGTAAAATACTGTAATACAGCTCCTCGTTGCTGCACGCAGCGACGGATTTCCCATACTCGCTCTGTGTCTGGTTTTCCAGTTCCTGCTCCAGATTCATTACCAGTACATCTCTTTTCAGGTTGCTTGCCTGTGCCATGTTTTAAAACCTCCTTTTTGTTTACTTTATCCGCGATTTATAAAACTCGTAAACCCGCGCTCTCGCGCTCATTGTCCGATTTCATCGGACGTTTACTCGTTAATGCCGCCAGAAAAACAAATGCCGCTTCGCGTCGCTTGTTTTTCTTCGGCGGCTATTACATCCTCATATTTCATTCTCACCAGCTCATAGTCCAGCACGATCTGCTGTCCCTCGCCGCCGTCCAGAAGCCGTTTCAGCTCCACCACTGCCTCCGATGCGATCCGGGTAAAATCCTGCCGCACCGTATTCATCTGTTTCCCGGCATAGCCCATCAATGTGATTCCGTCAAAGCCGCACACGGGGCGAAAGATATCCATCTCCATCAGCGCCCGCATGGCGCCGATTGCCATCAGATCCGAGGCACACACCACGACATCCTTTTTCTTTGCATACCGAAAGGTCAGGTTCCTGGCCTGCAGCTCCGAAAACTCTCCGTTCCTGACAAGCATCGGTATCTTTTTTTCCTCCGCAAGCCTCTGTACCCCCCGCAGACGTTCCCCGGTGACATAGCCGTTCTTTTTACCGGCCAGATAGAGAATACTCTTTCCCTTATTTTCCGTAAGCGTCTTTTTCGCCACTTCATACTGCGCCGCTTCCTGATCGATCCAGATTGCGGAGGAAGAAGCATTCACGATGGGCGCATCCACCGTCACAATCTTAAAAAGCTGCGCATCGATCAACTGGTGAAGCACTTTGTCGTCTTTAGACATACCAAAGATCAAAAGACCCGTGATGCTCTGGGAACGCAGATAACGCACTACCTCTTCCAGATTCTTATTTTTCAGCATGGAATCAAATATAGTGATCACGTCCAGATTCAGCTCCACAGCCCGGCCAATGGTTCCCGCCATGTACTGCATATTGATCTCGTCCACCGACTGTGCCGCGTTGTTCAGATTTAACAACAGCGCCACCCTGCCGGACTGCTTGGAAGATAAGGCCGCCGCGACAGTATTGGGGACAAAATTCAATTCCGCCACCGCCTGATTCACTTTTTTCTTCGTTTCCTCGCTCACGTTGGGATAGTTATTCAGCACCTTAGATACGGTGGAAATCGCCACCCCCGCCTGTTTCGCGACATCTTTGATTGATACCATTTCCATTCCATCCCGAAAGCGATTTCAGTTTGGAAAATGTTTTCCGGAAATCGTTTTCCAATAACATCATATAACAAAAGAGCGGCCTTGTAAACCACTCTTTTTAAAAAATTCAAAGAGATTTTTTCTTTCATTCCATCATCAGCATAATAT
>CAMWMO010000059.1 GCA_947175305.1 uncultured Lachnospiraceae bacterium | reverse complement strand
CAGAAGATGTCTGGTGAGCATCCGCTCCTCCTCCGTTCCGGACAGAATCAGAATCAAGAAAGAAATGTAAACAGCATAAATGCCGCCCACAATCGCTGCCGCCGCTATACAAACCACCCTAACGGCCTCGTGAACGCGTTCATTTCCGTACAAATAGTAAAGTGCCAGGACGAGGATCATGCCCGGCGTAATTAGCCACACAATCACCCGCCCCAGCGCTTTCACCCAAGTACGAAATGACAGCTCCGTAAAAGAAAGCCCCACCGACAGCGCTATATATAACAGGGAAACACACACCGCAATCAGTGTGATTCTTTTTAAAAATTTCATCTTATTTGCGACGCTCTTTATCCATTTATAACATTTTTGCCCTAAGCTCTTCTCCGCTTTTTGCACTCAAATAAGCAGGCGGAATATCAAATACCGTCTTGCAGCCCGTCTGTCCCTCCTGATAGAAACGGTAAGCAGCTCTCGCGTAAGCCACGATCACACTGGAAGTAAACTCCGGATTGGAGTCCAATTTGAGGCTATACTCGATCAGATGATTGTTTTCCTCCGCCCAGCCGGTCTTTCCGCTGCGGAGAACAAATCCGCCGTGAGGAATGCCGCTGTGATCTCTTAACAGCTCCTCCTCGCTGATAAAATGTACCGTGGTATCGTAGTCTGCAAAATAGTTCGGCATGGTCTTGATCTCCTGCTCCACTTTGGAGGCGTCCGCTCCCTCCTCTAAGACCACGAAACATTCTCTGGTATGTTTTTCACGGGTTGATAGTTCAGGATTTTTCCCCTCCCGCACAGCTTCCAATGCGGCTTGCACCGGGATCGTGTACTGCTTGGCGTTTTTGACGCCCTCGATCCTGCGAATCGCATCGGAATGCCCCTGGCTGACACCCTTCCCCCAGAAGGTATAATCTTTTCCATTGGGCAGAATCGCAGAGGCATACATTCTGTTTAATGAAAACATACCCGGATCCCAGCCCACTGAGATGATGCCTACCTTGCCGGCTTCTTTTGCCGCCTTATCCACATTTTCAAAATGTGAAGGAATCTTTGCATGTGTATCAAAACTGTCCACGATATTAAACAGCTTTACATATTCCGGCGACTGCTCCGGCAAATCCGTAGCGCTTCCGCCGCACAGGATCATCACATCGATCTTATCCTTCCATGCCGCCACATCCTGCACATGACAGATCGCAGCAGTCTTTGTGAGGATCGACACCTTATCCGGATCCCTGCGGGTAAACACCGCTGCAAGCTCCATATCGGGATTCTGTTTTATGGCGCATTCCACGCCTCGTCCCAGATTTCCATAGCCCAAAATACCAAGTCTTATGCTCATAATATGATCCTTTCCTTTACCTGCAAAAGCAGCCGTACAAGACGACTGCTTTTCCATCTTTTGTATATGCCCCAAAATGCCGTATCTTGTATTTTGACTCCTAGCAACGCTAGGTGGGTAACCGCAACCATACTTCTGTCTTCCACTGCGCAATGCCCAAAAAGGCTGGAGGCCTGACATCTATATGACAATGTAGGAATCCCGTTTAAAGTATCTGTAGGTTCAAAATAACAAGACTTTATCGAGCATTTCAGGTTATCTCTATTATATCCGAATTGACCGCAGAATACAACAGAATTTTTTGCCATCATCTATTTCGTCTTTTCTTTACCTCCGAACTCCTTACACCTGCTTAAACCTGCTTACTTCTTTGTTCAGTCGTCCTGATATCTCCTGATTTCCAAGCGTTTCCTGATGAATCTCTCCAATCGCCGCTGCGAGGACCACAATGTTATCGGCAACGCTTGTAACACCCTTTGCGTTGTCCTCCACCACTGTGGAAATATCGTTGATGCCGGAACTCATCGCCTCCATCGTCTGATTGATATCCATGGTATTCGTGGCAAACACTGAAAAAATCTCATTGACGCTGTCTGCGTCTTTCTCATACTGTTCCACCACCTCAACAAACCCGTCATAATCCTTCATAATATTTTCATCAATAAACGCAAGCAGATTTTCTGCATTTCTGGTAAGCCTTTCAACCGCCTCCGTCACAACACCGCTGATATTCTGGATATTGCTTACCGTCTGCGCGCTGCTGTCAGCCAATGCTCTGATCTCACCTGCAACTACCGCAAAACCTTTTCCGGCCTCTCCCACTCTCGCCGCCTCGATGGAGGCATTTAGGGATAACAGATTGGTCTGATTGGTGATAGAAAGAATCTCATTCGCCATTTCATTGATCTTCTGAACACTCCGGCTGTCATCTAACGCCTTTTGCAGATTTTCTCTGATGGACAGGATCATATCGCTCGTGTTCTCTTTTCCCTCTACCGTACTTCGATACATCTCGCTTGCATGCTCTTTGATCGTCCTTACCAGACCGACACCGTCCTGTACCTGATTATCCATATTCTGAATTTCATTCAATACATTATTGATGCCGACGGACAACTGACTCAGTGTAGCCGATATCTCTTCCATGCTCGCCGCCATCTCTTCCATGATTGCAGACACATTCGTCACATTTTCATTAGAGTCTACGACCTGCTCCATAACGCTCTGTACAGACTGTTCCATATTGGTGGATTCTTCTTTCAGCTTCCTTATAATACCCTGAAGCTGTTCCATAAAATGGTTGATTCCCGAAGCCATCTGACCGACCTCATCCTTTGTATGAACCGGAATTCTCTCTGTCAAATCTCCTTCTTCTGCATCAATTTTATCCGTAATATCACGAAGCGCAGCGCCGGATACCTTTGCAGGATTCACAACAGTCCTGGAAACATTCACTGTCGTTGCAACTGCCACAAGAATAAATACTACCATAAGCACATAGTTGAAAACGACAGTGCCGTTGATCCTGATCTCACTGTGCTGCATCGCATAATCCGCCTTTTCCGTCATAAGCGTCTCATACGTATTTTTCTCCTCCTCCAGCGGCGTCTTCACCGACAATATATTATTGACCAGATCCCACAACGTTTCATCGTCTCCCGCAGTGGCCGTGTCATAAATATGCTGACCATACTCCAGAAATATCTGCATCGCCTCATTATAAGTCTCATACGCGCCAATCAATTCTGCATCGCCGGATTCTGAGCTCAGTTCCCGAAGAATTTCCATGTCCTGTTTCGTACTCTCTATCGCTTCCTGAAGCTGTCCTGTCAGTGTCTCTCTCTGTTCGGTATCCTTTTTCAGATAAATCAGATTCGCATACAACTGCACCTGCTGATAGGCAGATGAGGTATCTCCAATCTCCTTTTCCAGCTTCATATAGACATTTCCCAGATTATTGTTATATATACGAATCACATCCAATGCCATTCCGTTTAAAACTACGGTCATAACATACAAAACGGCAAGTATGCCTAAAGCTGAATATACTTTATAACCTATTTTCTTTTTCATAGTTTCTTCCCCTCATTTGCCAGTTTATCTGTTTTTTTCCTTCTCCCGGTACATCATCGCATCTGCCTCTCCGACCAGCTGATCATAAGTTTCCTCTCCCGTCTGAGAGTATGCAGCACCCACGCTCGCGGATATTTTCTGTAAATGTTCATCCTTCACATACTCCGCGTCGATCCGCGCCTTTAACGTCTGCCGCATTTTCTCCACTTCTTCCAGCGTATGCGTTCCAAACATCACCACCTGAAACTCATCGCCGCCCGTGCGCGCGATCAGACCATCATCCGGTATATTGGCCTGAAGAGTCTTTGCCGTGAGAACCAATGCCCGATCACCTTCCTGATGTCCATAAATGTCATTGATACTCTTAAAATGATCCAGATCAATACAGAACACCGTCATATTTCCTTCCGGCGCTTTCTCTATATACTCATACAAATATCGTCTGTTATACAGACCTGTAAGGAAATCCGTATTCGCATTTTTAATCATCATCTGATGATACAGACGTTCCTGTGTCACATCTATGGCAATGCCTGCGGTTCCCATAACACTGCCATCCAAATCAAACAACGGCGTTTTGTAGGTTTTCAGCTGCCGCATACTGTCTCCAATCTTTACGTTCTCATCGAAAATGCAGGTTTTTCTTTTCTCCATCACCTCGTATTCCGATTCCATGCAGATAAATTCGCCTTTGGCATACTCCTCCGGATCGATATCCCAGATATAATAGTGTCCGCGTCCCTCAATCTGTTCCATCGTCTTGTTGACCGCCTTACAGAAAGCCTCATTCACTTTCACGTGAGCGCCCTCTTTATCCTTATACCAGATCAGATGCGGAACACTGTTGATTGCCGCATCAAGATAATTTTGTGTCTGCCAGAAATCTTTACCCATCTTGTATGTTTTCTGCCAACGGATCAAACGAAACCGCAGCTCTGCTTCCGATAAGGGCATCACCCAGATATCCGCGATCTCCGCATCTTCCTTTGCCGCCAAAAGCTCTGTCTGCTCTTTATCTGCAAGCAAAATCAGTTCTGCCTCCTTCTTCTTATGAGAAAGAAGGAACGTAAGCGTCTCATCCACATGCATCTGCCGCACATCCGCCAAAATCACATCCGCTCTTTCTGTCATCGCTGCATCTGCCTCTGCGCTCTGTAAATATTCATGTGTAAAATTCGAAAGTGGCGAAATCTGCTTCAATGTAGTGAACAGCTCATTCTGGCTTGTGATCATATAGAAACAAACTTGACAATGATACATAATTTCCTCCTGTACTTTCAATCATTTGTAAATGAGATATTCTATAGCTATTATACACAAATTCCTATCCAAAACACAAATACTTTTATTCTATACAGCAAAAAGCGACGGACATATCGTCCGCCGCTCCCTGTTTATGCTGTTTTTAATATTATAACTGAGGACCAGCAGCAACCAGTGCCTTACCGGCATCATTGCCCTCATATTTTGCAAAGTTCTTAACAAATCTGCCTGCCAGATCCTTTGCCTTGGTCTCCCACTCAGAAGCATCCGCGTATGTATTACGAGGATCAAGGATATTGGTGTCTACGCCGGGAAGTTCTGTAGGAACCTCAAAGTCAAAGTAAGGAATCTTCTTTGTAGGCGCATTCAGGATATCACCATTCAAAATAGCATCGATGATACCACGGGTATCCTTAATGGTAATACGCTTGCCGGTGCCGTTCCATCCGGTATTTACCAGATATGCCTTAGCGCCGTTCTGCTCCATCTTCTTAACCAGCTCCTCACCGTACTTTGTAGGATGCAGCTCCAGGAATGCCTGTCCGAAGCAAGCGGAGAAAGTAGGTGTAGGCTCTGTAATACCACGCTCTGTACCAGCCAGCTTAGCTGTAAATCCAGACAGGAAGTAGTACTGTGTCTGCTCCGGTGTAAGGATTGATACAGGAGGAAGTACGCCGAACGCATCTGCGGACAGGAAGATCACATTCTTAGCTGCCGGTGCGGAAGATACAGGACGTACAATATTGTTAATGTGGTTGATAGGATAAGAAACACGAGTATTCTCGGTCACACTCTTATCGTCAAAATCGATCTTGCCGTTTGCATCTACGGTAACGTTCTCTAACAGAGCGTCACGCTTGATCGCATTATAGATATCGGGCTCAGACTCCTTGTCCAGATTGATAACCTTAGCATAGCAGCCGCCCTCGAAGTTGAACACGCCGTTGTCATCCCAGCCATGCTCGTCATCACCGATCAACAGACGCTTAGGATCTGTGGAAAGGGTGGTCTTACCTGTACCGGAAAGTCCGAAGAATACTGCTGTATTCTTGCCATCCATATCTGTGTTTGCGGAGCAGTGCATGGAAGCAATACCCTTCAAAGGCAGATAGTAGTTCATCATGGAGAACATACCCTTCTTCATCTCGCCGCCGTACCATGTATTGATGATAACCTGCTCACGGCTTGTGATGTTGAAAGCTACACAGGTCTCGGAATTCAAGCCCAGATCCTTGTAATTCTCAACCTTTGCCTTGGAAGCGTTGTAAACAACGAAATCAGGCTCGAAACTCTCCAACTCTTCATCGCTGGGCTGGATGAACATGTTCTTGATAAAGTGTGCCTGCCATGCAACTTCCACGATAAAACGAACTGCCATGCGGGTATCTTTGTTCGCGCCACAGAAAGCGTCCACAACAAAAAGTCTCTTGCCGGAAAGCTCCTTCTTCGCAATATCCTTTACAGTTGCCCATGTCTCCTCTGTCATAGGATGGTTGTCATTCTTATACTCATCGGAGGTCCACCATACAGTGTCCTTGGAATTTGCATCCATTACGATGTACTTATCTTTGGGGGAACGTCCTGTGTAGATACCGGTCATAACGTTCACTGCGCCAAGTTCAGTTACCTGACCCTTCTCAAAACCTTCCAGACCAGCCTTGGTCTCTTCCTCGAACAACACATCAAAGGAAGGGTTGTGCACTACTTCCGTAGTTCCGGTGATGCCATACTTGCTTAAGTTGATCTCTGCCATCTCGCATTTTACCTCTTTTCTTTAATATTTATAATAAAATTACTTTATTATACATGATAAAACCATAAAAATCAATAGGCACGCCTTACACGCCGCTAAAACAGCGCCATATGGGACTTCTTCTTCTCTTCCATCTGTTTCCGAAGCATAGCCATCTGATACTTACCCATCACTTCCTCCTGCTTCTTCTTGGCGACCGCTTTAGGGAAATCCAGATCCTCCAGACGGCTTCTGGAAGAAAGCTGATTGATTGCCGCAGAATTATTATAATTCCGGGTATACTGCAGAGCGTTCGTGGAAGCGCCCAGACTGCTTCTTCTTTCCGAGACCATTTCCATCGCCTTGTCTATGGCGTCCAGACTGAAATTCTTGGATGTGACATCCAGATCGGCGATGCCCAAAGCCTCCAGCGTGGAATTTTTCATCTGGATATGCATACTGCCGCCATTGGGAGATGTGACAACCGCCATATCCGCCATGCTGCCGTCCAAAAGTGTCTGCTCATTAAAGCTGGTATCCCTCGCCAAAGACTCGATCCCCTGCTTGAGCTGATCGATTTCCTTCTGGTAAATCTGTTTATCAGCATCGGTATTGATACCGTTCATGGACTTGACCGCAAGCTCACGAATCCGCTGTAGATAGTCAGACATACCGCCCAGAGCGCCCTCCGCCACATTGGCAACTCCCATAGCCATGCCGGCATTCTCCGCACCGGCACGAAGCCCTGTCTCCTGGGTCTTCATCCGCTGCGCGATAGCTAAACCCGCCGCGTCATCCTTCGCCGTATTGATCCTCTTTCCGCTGGAAAGATGAGAATATATCCGAAAAAGATTCTTTTCATTCTCCTGGCTCTTTTGAGATAATCTTACGCCCAAGTTCATATTCATGCTCCTTTCTGTCTCCGGATCGTTCTCCGGAGCATGGTAACATATATTCCCAATTAAAGATATTATACCGCTTTCAGCGCAAAAACTCAAACAGAAAATAGGAAAAATTGCCCAAATAAATATAAATAATTCCTAAACTGTCTGCTTCCCGTTTACCGCAACAGTCCAACTGCCCGCGACGTACCGATCCGATCGCACCCTTCCGCCACAAAAGCTTCCAGATCCTCCACCGTGGAAATACCGCCCGCCGCCTTGATCTTTACATTCGGACCGATATGTTCTTTAAAAAGTCTCACATCCTCTATGG
>CAMWMO010000058.1 GCA_947175305.1 uncultured Lachnospiraceae bacterium | reverse complement strand
ACACTGGAACTGCTCTCCAGCATTTCATAATCATCCTGCAGCAGATTTATGACATTCTTCCGCATGAAATCAGAATCATCCACGATCAGGATCTTCTTTTTCCGCTTCTCGCCGGCAAGATAACTGTTGATCTGGCTCATGGCATTCTGATGGTTTATAGGCGATACGATCTTACCCCGCAGGGAATCCGTAGCCGTCACACAGAATGCAAAATAGCCCGCCCCCGTATCCAGCAGAAGACTGCAGGTAGGCTGCTCAGTTTCAAATTTTTTTTCAACCTGTTCATAAGTAAGCAGGGCTTCCCCCACCACCTCAAGGTTAGCCAAATCCGGGAAACACTCACTGATGTTTTCCAGGAACTGTCTGGCAAAATATCTGTTGATATTGATCACCAGATCATCCACCTTCAAAATCTTGGTATCCAGCATATTGGCAACCGTCGTCATGAGAAACTTTTCCTCACAGCACAACAGAACTTCCCATTTTTTCTCCTTTTTGTCACCATAGATAAAGCGCAAGGCGATCATTTTGCCAAAGTTTTCCCCTTCATAGTGCCTGCTTACCACCTTTGCCTTCATCTGCACCAGTTTATCGAATGTCTGAACGATCGTCTGCTCCAGGACGTCCATTTCCTCATCCTGCGGTACATCCATCCATCTGGTCATACCCTTCCCGCCGATCGCCTGATCCTCTGTCTGCGTATGGGAAACCACCCAGCCGATACAAACGCCCAGAAAATGGCGGATGGATTCTGTCGAATACCCTGTCTCCTCCAACTCCTTCTCCAGTGCCGGAAGCGTATAGTTCCGAAAATTATCATGCAGGCGCTTATGTATCTCATAATCACTGTACTCAATGGATTCCATATAGGCTTCCTCGTGGTCAAAATGCTCCAGCGTATGATTTTTAATATACTTGATGCCTTCCTTGCATACCCATTCTTGTTTCTCTTTATCTTCCCCGAGTGTAAGGAGCTTACTCATGGTCGCAAAAAGCTGCTTATGCTCCTTGTCGATAAAGTCCACGCCAATCTCATATCTCTTATTCCATGCAACCGTATACACTTCTCTCCTCCTTCACAATAGTATACCCCTTAATTTATCACTATTGTACACCAAATCGGACTGATTACGCCACACTTTTTTATGCTTCGCCCATTTTCAGCAGCTTCGCCGCCTAGATCCATGCCGATCAAGCAAATAGTCAATTCTCTCCCATCTTCAATAATTTAGCTGCTTGATCGGCGGCTATACAGGCATCCAAAATCTCCTGAATGTCTCCGTTCATCACTTTATCCAGCTTATAGATGGTCAGGTTGATACGGTGGTCGGTGACGCGTCCCTGCGGGAAGTTGTAGGTTCTGATCTTCTCCGAGCGGTCTCCTGTACCGATCTGGCTTCTGCGAAGCTCCGCCTCCGCATCATGCCTCTGCTGCTGCTCAATATCGTAGAGCTTTGCCTTAAGCAGTGCAAACGCCTTCGCCTTATTCTGAATCTGGGATTTCTCGGTCTGACTGTACACCACAATACCCGTGGGATAGTGGGTCAGGCGCACCGCCGAGTCCGTAGTATTGACACACTGCCCGCCGTTTCCTGATGCACGCATCACGTCAATACGAATATCCTTATCCTCGATCACAATATCTATATCTTCATCCACCTCCGGCATCACCGCCACACTGATGGTGGAAGTGTGGATGCGTCCGCCGCTCTCCGTCTCCGGCACTCGCTGTACGCGGTGCACACCGCTCTCATATTTCAGAACAGAGTAGGCTCCCTGACCGGTCACCATGAAGGTAACACTCTTCATGCCGCCGATGCCGATCTCCTCCACTTCCATAGTCTCCACCTTCCAACGGCGTCCCTCCGCATAGTGCACATACATACGATAGATCTCCGCCGCAAAGAGCGCCGCCTCGTCGCCGCCTGCTCCCGCGCGGATCTCCACGATCACGTTCTTATCGTCATTCGGGTCCTTGGGAAGCAGCAGGATCTTCAGCTCATGCTCCAACTCCTCCACACGCTTTTTCGCCTCGGCAAGCTCCTCCTTCAGCATTTCCCGCATATCCTCATCGGACTCCTCGTCCAGCATGGACAGGCTGTCCTCGATATCCTGATTGCTTTTTTTGTATTCTTTATAGGCATTGACTATGGGAGTCAATTCGCTCTGCTCTTTCATCAACGCGCGAAAACGCTCCTGATTATCCGCCGCCGTGGGCTCACTCAACGCATTCATGATCTCCTCAAATTTTCTGAGCAGATCCTCCAATTTATCAAACATAACTGCCTCCCTGCTGTTCCAGCCAAGTCCCGTATACCACCCGGTCTAAGCCCGCAAAATCCTTTACAACCTCTATCTCCTGAAAGCCGGCGCGCTCCATGATCTCACACACGCTCTCCGCCTGCTCGCAGCCGATCTCAAAAAATAACATACCGCCCCGCTTCAAATGTTCTCCGGCTCCCTGTACGATCCTGCGGTAAAAGGAAAGTCCGTCCGCCCCGCCATCAAGCGCCATCACCGGTTCATGTTCCCGCACCTCCGGCAGCAACGTGCCGATCACCTCTGTCTCTATATAAGGGGGATTGGAGACAATAATGTCATACCGCTCACCCATGCTGTCCGTTTCATCGCATTCTACGGCCGTCCGTCGATCCAGAGCCTCAAAAAGATCCCCCTCCAGAAAAAGGGCCGCCATCTCAGGTCTCTCCCTCTGCAGTCTCTCATAGTTTTCTTTTGCCACGGCAAGAGCCTGCGCCGACAGATCCACCCCCACGCCCACACATTCATTAGAATACTGCAAAAGGCTCAAGAGAATACACCCGGAGCCGGTGCACAGATCCAGAATCCGCATGCCATCGTGCAGATTCTTAAGCGTCTCCTCCACCAGAATCTCCGTATCCTGTCTGGGCACCAGAACATTTTTATTGACTAAAAAAGTCAACCCCATAAAATCCTGTTCGCCCGTGAGATGCTGTAAGGGCGTATGCGCCGCCCGCGCTGTAAGCAGCGTCTCATAGCGCTCATGTTCCTCCGCCGTTACCGGCCTGTCGCCGTGGGCAAGCAACGTATTCCGGTCTGTACCGCAGACAAACTCCAATAAAAGTCTGGCGTCCAGCCCGGCTTCCTCGATTCCGGCTTCCGAAAGCCGCGCCGCGCCGTCTTCATATACTTCTGTATAGGTCTGAGATTCCTGTTTCATCTCTCCATTCTCCGCCTGCGCATTCGCCTTTACTTGTCTGCCTTTTCCTCCTCCAGCCAGCTGTCATCCACCTCATAGCCAAAGGTCTCAAACAGATACGCCTTCCAGTCAAAGACAGCCTCCACCGCAGCAATGGCCACCTCCACCATACTCTCGTCCGGCTCCTTTGTGGTCAGCCGCTGCAGCCACATACCCGGAGCGGAAATGATGCGCACCAGAATATTATTGCTTCTCCCCGCCAATCGTATGATCTCGTAAGATATCCCCGCGATCACCGGAATGAGCGCCAAACGCAGCAGGATCCGATATACCGGATTTTCCACCCTGATAAAGAAGAACAAAACCACACTGACAAACATGACAAACAGAAGAAAGCTTGTGCCGCAGCGTCTGTGCTGCCTGGAACTGCGCATCACCTCTTTCACCGTGAGCGGCGCCCCCTTCTCGATGCAGTTGATACATTTATGCTCCGCGCCATGGTACATATAGACCCGCCGGATATCCTTCATCAGCGAGATGGAAAGCACATATCCCACAAAGATCACGATCCGCAGCGCACCCTCTATGATTGCCAGAAAAGAAGCACTCCTGATATAAGCCTCAAACAAAGACGTGACAAAATACGGCAGCACCATAAAAATACCGATCGCCAATACCAGAGAAAACAGCATGACAAGCCCGCTGAATACTTTATCCGCCTTGTCCTTAAACATCTTGTGAAACGCCTTGTCTGCGGCTGTCTCCTTCGCCTCCTCATCCTCGTAGAAAGAGGCCGAAAAATTCAGACAGCGCATTCCCAGGATCAAAGAATCCAAAAATTGGAATACGCCTCTGATAAAGGGCATATTAAGCAGCTTACTGCCGTGGATGATACCGTGATAATGCTCCACCTCTACCTCGATCTCACCGTCCGGCTTTCGCACTGCCACCGCATACTGTTCCTTATTTTTCATCATGATGCCTTCCAGAACAGCCTGACCGCCGATCCCGGAATAGTTCATTCTTTTCTTTGCCATTTCTGTATCCTTTTCAAATAAGCCAAGAAAAGGTTGAGATAACCTCAACCTTTTCATACACTGCCTTTATTTGTTTTCCACACCGTATTTCCGATTGAACTTATCAATACGTCCGCGTGCCTGCGCTGTCTTCTGCTGACCCGTATAGAACGAATGACACTTGGAACAAACCTCCACGTGGATCTCCGGCTTGGTCGAACCCGTCACAAAAGTGTTGCCGCAGTTACACGTTACCGTCGCCTGATAATACTCAGGATGAATTCCCTCTCTCATCGTTGTATCTACTCCTTTCTCAGCCTGCGAATCTACGCCCTTCGCGTAAACCTGCCGTTAAAAGTTTTCCTATATAATAAATATAAACATAGTTCTGTCATAGACCGACAGCTTTTACATTGTAGCATAGGATTTTCGGGTATGCAAGCCTTTTTTCATAATATTTATATGAACTTCATTTTTTTGACCATATTCACAAATTCCTGATTATTTCTGGTCTTGGCAAACATATCAACAATCCGCTCCGCCGCTTCGTCCGCCTTCATCCCGTTTAATGCCTTTCGGATGATATTGATAGCCTCCATCTCATCGGGATTTAAGAGCAGATCCTCCCTTCTGGTGCTGGATTTCGGGATGTCGATAGCCGGGAATACCCTCTTTTCCGAGAGTTTTCTGTCCAGTACCATCTCCATATTGCCGGTGCCCTTAAATTCCTCGTAGATCACATCGTCCATCTTGCTGCCCGTCTCCACCAGCGCCGTAGCAAGAATGGTCAGACTGCCGCCCTCACGCATATTGCGGGCTGCACCGAAAAACCGTTTGGGCATATGTAGCGCCGCCGGATCCAGACCACCCGATAAAGTACGTCCGCTGGGCGGTACTACCAGATTGTATGCTCTGGTCAGACGAGTGATACTGTCTAAGAGGATCACCACATCCTTCTTATGCTCCACTAAGCGCTTTGCGCGCTCGATCACCATCTCGGACACCCTCTTGTGATGCTCCGGGAGTTCATCAAAGGTCGAGTAGATGACTTCCACATTGGGGCCCTCGATGGCCTCCTTGATATCCGTCACTTCCTCAGGACGCTCATCGATCAGCAAAATGATCAGATGCGCATCCGGCGCGGTTCTGGTAATGGATTTCGCCGCTTCCTTTAAGAGCGTGGTCTTGCCGGCCTTGGGCGGCGACACGATCATGCCTCTCTGCCCCTTACCCACAGGGCTTATCAGATCCATGATGCGCATAGCTATCGTGCATCCCGGCGTTTCCAGCTTCAGACGCTCATCCGGAAAAATGGGTGTCATATTCTCAAAATTCACGCGCCGCATAGCCACCTCCGGCGCATAACCGTTTATGGACTTCACATATAACAGGGCGCTGAACTTCTCGTTCTGCGTCTTGATCCTTGTATTTCCCTCTAAAATATCTCCCGTTTTCAGTCCAAAGCGGCGAATCTGACTGGGCGCCACATAAACGTCGTTCTCACCGGGCAGATAATTCTCACAGCGGATAAAGCCAAAGCCGTCGCTCATGACCTCCAAAATACCGCTGGCGGTAATGCCGCTGTCCAAGTCTGCGGGGAACTTTTCCTCCTCACTCTGCTCCACTTTTCTGGCAGACACATTCGCCGGGACCACAGACTTAACCGCCACCTCTTTGCCCGCCGCCTTATCCTTCTCATCCTCCTGGAGCATAACCTCCACGATCTGCGCCTTTTTCATGGTCGAGGTGCCCTTGATCCCTCTCGCTTTCGCAATCTCTTTCAGATCAGCCAAAGCCAGTGATTCATACTTTTCTCTCATAAAATCCTCCTGTGTTTTGTTATCTATATCCACAACTCAATACATATCACTCGTTATTCATACTATAATCCATAATGCTCTTTCGTCTAGGGATTTCGCGCCTGATACGACTCAGAAAAAGATCTTTGTGTTTATATTTGTACATTATACACTATCTCATCCAAAATAGAAAGTCCTTTTTTCGCAAAAAAGAAAGCCGCCGGACTGAAAACATGATATAATAACCACAGACGAATAAATGAAAAGTGAGGTACTACTATGACAACCAATGAAAAAGCGCTTTTATTACATGAACAATGGCAGGGCAAGCTGGAAACTGTCTCCAAAACGCCTGTCCGGACCCGCGAGGATCTCTCCCTCGCCTACACTCCCGGCGTGGCGGAACCCTGTAAGGTCATCGCAGAGAACAAAGAAGCGGCTTACACCTATACCTGGAAATCCAACACTGTGGCTATCGTATCGGATGGCAGCGCTGTTTTGGGCCTTGGCAATATCGGCCCCCATGCGGCTATGCCGGTCATGGAGGGCAAAGCGGTATTATTTAAAGAATTCGGCGGCGTCAACGCTGTGCCCATCTGTCTGGACACGCAGGACACAGAAGAAATCATCAAGGCAGTCACCTATCTGGCGCCCGGGTTTGGCGGCATCAATCTGGAGGACATCAGCGCTCCCCGCTGCTTTGAGATCGAGGAACGCCTGAAAAAGATTCTGGATATCCCGGTCTTTCACGATGACCAGCACGGCACCGCCATCGTGGTACTGGCCGGTATCATCAACGGTTTAAAGGTCGTGGGCAAGAAAAAAGAAAACTGCAAGGTGGTCGTAAACGGCGCCGGAAGCGCAGGCGTGGCCATCGCCAAGCTGCTTTTGAGATATGGTTTCCCTAACATCACCATGTGCAGCAGAGCAGGAATCATCGGCAAAGACACAAAAGGGATCAACTGGATGCAGCAGGAGATGGCAAAAGTGACCAACCTGCAGAATGAAAGCGGTACTCTGGCGGACGCCTTGAAAGGCGCTGATATCTTCATAGGCGTCTCTGCTCCGAATACCGTAACACCTGCTATGGTAGCATCCATGAACCGGGATTCCATCCTCCTCGCCATGGCCAATCCTGTTCCTGAGATCATGCCCGATGTGGCGAAAGCCGCCGGTGCACGGGTGGTCGGCACAGGCCGCTCTGATTTCCCCAATCAGGTCAATAACGTGGTGGCTTTCCCCGGTATCTTCAAGGGCGCTCTGGAGGGACGTGCCGTGCAGATAACGGAGGAGATGAAGCTGGCAGCCGCGCAGGCTATCGCAGGGCTTGTTCCCGAAGAACAGTTGAACGAAGACAATATCATGCCCGAAGCATTTGATCCGAGAGTGGCGGATGTGGTAGCGGAAGCCGTCAAGTCACATATATAACCGATCGAGTGCCCGCGCACTCGATCTAGAGAATGCTGACGCATTCTCCTTCAATGATTTACACTGACGCATTTTTCTATATAAATTAAAAATCGAGTGCCCGCGTACTCGATCTAGAGAATGCTGACGCATTCTCCTTAAATGGTTTTTGCTGTGGCAGTTTTTGAATCAGAATCAACATGGAGGCGTTATGACACAGGATCCCCTGACACTCTACAAGTTAATCACACTCTATATGCTGGAC
>CAMWMO010000057.1 GCA_947175305.1 uncultured Lachnospiraceae bacterium | reverse complement strand
TACAGTAAATACGAGTTGTACATCACTGATCTTTTGAAATTTCTTCTGGCGCTTGTTACACTTCTTCTGATGAATTCCAGACTGGGATATATGGAATCTATCACCAAACTGACCGTGGTATTGATCGTGGCTCTCATGTGTTCCTTCATGTCGATGAATTTTATCGTCTTGATGGGCGCTGTTTTTGTACTCCTGCATCTTTATACTTTCAGTCTGGAGTGTGCCGCGATAGTGGGAGCAGGATTTTTACTGCTTTTTCTGCTGTACCTTCGGTTCTCGCCGAAAGATACGCTGGTGGTGGTGCTGATGCCGATCTGCTTCCTTATGCGGATCCCCTATGTGCTTCCTATATCCATGGGTCTGGTGGGAACGCCTGCGTCGGCTGTCTCAGTGGCATGTGGCGTGATCGTTTACTATATGATCCACTATGTAACGCAGAATGCGACGGCAATCGCGGCCATGACGGATGAGGAGACTGCAGCCAAGTTCCGGTTCATCATCGACGGATTATTAAAAAATCGGGAGATGGTAGTGATGATAGCGGCATTTGCCATCACGGTGATCATCGTGTATCTGTTAAGGCGTTTGAGCATGGATTATGCGTGGACCATTGCCATGATAGCAGGGGCAGTGGTGAATATCATGGTACTGTTGGTGGGAGACCTGATCTTTGATATCAACCTGTCGCTGCTCAGTGTGATCCTTGGAACAATTTTATCCTTCCTGATTGTGCTGGTATTGCAGTTTTTCGTGTTTTATGTGGATTATAGTCGAACGGAAAAAGTACAATTTGAAGATGATGAATACTATTATTATGTAAAGGCGGTGCCGAAGGTCACTGTGGCGCGGCCGGATAAGAAGGTAAAGCATATTAATTCCGCGAGGACCCCTTCTGGAAAGGCTGCAAGACCGACGAACCATTAGAGAACAATATAAAAGGCAGGTGATGAGAGATGGAACAACTGAATAATTGGATCGGAGTCTATCTCGCGAAACTGCACATGCCTACGATCCACTGGAACGACGTGGCGGAGATCATCATCCTGACCTTTGTGGCATACCACATTCTGGTATGGATCAAAAATACAAGGGCATGGGCGCTCTTAAAGGGCGTTATCGTGATCCTTATCTTTATCATAATCGCGGCTTTTTGTAATATGAATACGATCCTCTGGATCGTACCCAATATCATCAGTATTGCGGCCACGGCCTTTGTGGTGGTGCTGCAGCCGGAGCTTCGCTCTGCGCTTGAGGAGCTTGGCCGTAAGAACTTTTTTGCCTCGTTGTTAGACTCCAGCAATAAGCGGGAGGACGGACGCTTCTCGGACCGCACCATCAATGAGATCGTTAAGGCTTCTCTGGAGATGGGGAAGGTAAAGACCGGCGCCCTCATTGTCATTGAACATGAGCAGCCCTTGAAGGAATACGAGAGAACGGGAATTGACGTGGACGGTATCATTTCCAGTCAGCTCCTTATCAATATTTTTGAGCACAATACGCCGTTGCATGACGGCGCCGTGATCGTGCGGGGCAACAGGGTCGTATCGGCGACCTGCTATCTGCCGCTGTCGGATAATATGGCGTTAAGCAAGGATTTGGGTACCCGGCACAGAGCAGGTGTGGGTATCTCCGAGGTGACGGATTCCCTGACGGTAATTGTTTCGGAGGAGACCGGTAAGATCAGTGTCGCCTACGGCGGTGAACTGGAGAGAAATCTGGATGCGGCGCGTCTGAAAGAGCGGCTTTTGGAGATTCAGGATAAACCGGTGGAAGAGAAGAAGCGTAAGCTCTGGAAGGGCAAGGGCGTCGGAAAGGCAGGGCTTAAGGATGAAAAATAAGCTTACCCGGAATTGGGGACTTAAAATAGCCTCTTTTCTCAGTGCAGCCGTGCTCTGGCTGGTCGTGACCAACATAAACGATCCCATTGTGCCTTACCGTGTAACAGATGTGCCCGTTACCATCAAAAATACGAATCTGATCACGGACAGAGGGCAGGTTTACGAAGTGCTGGACGGCACGGATGTGATCGATGTGGTCACAGTGTCGGCGCCGCGCTCTATTATTGATGCGTTGGATAAGAGCAATATTGTGGCCGAGGCGGATGTCAACGATCTGACCAGCGTGGATACGGTGGCGATCAAGCTTTCTACCAATAAATACAATGACAAGCTGGACAGCATCCGCGGCAATATCGACAGTGTGAAGCTGAATATCGAGGAAAAAAAGGACAGATCGCTGCCGCTGAAATCAGTCACCACAGGGGAAGTGCGTGAAGGCTATATGGTGGGGGATGTCACCACAGAGCAGAATCTGATCCAGATCTCCGGGCCTGAGTCCGTTATCACACAAGTGAGCAAGGCACAGGCGGAGGTGGACGTCTCCGGATTTACAAGCAAAATTGAAACCAATTCTGATATCCGTCTTTACGATGACAAGGGAGAGGAGATCACAACGCCAAGTATTGAAAAGAGCATCTCTAAGGTGCGTGTCAGCGTGGAGATCCTGGAACTTAAGGAGGTGCCTTTAACCTGTGAGGCGGCAGGTACGGCAGCGGATGGATATCAGCTGACAGGTGAAGTGGATTTCAGCAAGCAGACTGTCACGGTGGCGGGCAGAGCAAAGCTGTTAGAGCGTGTCAATGCCATAGAGATCCCAAGCAATGTTTTAGATGTGAACAACGCGTCGGAGGATGTGGCGACGGTGGTGGATATCACGGAATATTTGCCGGACGGCGTGATTCTGGCGGAGGAGAATTTCGAGGGTAAGGTCAATGTGGTGGCAAGAGTGGAAGCGGAAGTGGAACGCGTTGTGCGCATTCCTGTGGGCAGTATCCGGTTTACCGGGCTTCCCGAAGGCTACAGGGCGGTCATCACAGAGCCCGCCAATGAATGCAGCGTTGTACTGGCGGGTCTTCAGGCTGTTTTGAATGAAGTCACGGCGGAGGATATTACGGCTGTGGTGAATCTGGATGCCTGGGTGGATGCAGAAGAAATGGAGGAACTGACGGAAGGCAGTTATTGGGTTCCTGTTGATGTTACGGTCGCGAACGAGACGCTCAGAGCGAGTGATAATACGGAAGTGAGAGTGCATATCATAGCGGAAGAGTGAGAGGAAAGGATATCAAGATGAGCAGATTATTTGGTACGGACGGTGTCCGCGGAGTTGCAAACGAAGAACTGTCACCGCTTTTGGCGATGCAGCTGGGGCAGGCGGGGGCCTATGTCCTCACCAGAGAGAATGAGCACAAGCCCACGATCATGGTGGGATGCGATACGAGAATATCAGGAGATATGCTGGCGAATGCTCTGATGGCAGGCGTGTGTTCCGTGGGTGCGAACGCAGTGTATGTGGGCGTGGTGCCCACTCCGGCGGTGGCATATCTTACCAGAAAATATAAGGTGGACGCGGGTGTCGTGATCTCCGCTTCCCACAACACAGTAGAGTTTAACGGTATTAAATTTTTCGACGGGAACGGCTACAAGCTTCCTGATTCCCTGGAGGATGAGATCGAGGAGTTGATCCGCAGCGATATGCGGGGCGTTAAGTTCCCCACCGGCGCAAGCGTGGGCAAGATCAAATACCGTACGGATGCCAGAGAAGAGTATATCAATCATGCAATGAAAGCGGTGAATGTGGATCTGCGGGGGATGAAGATCGTGCTTGACTGTGCGGAGGGCGCGGCATTCTATACCTCTGTGGAGACCATGAAGGAGCTGGGCGCTGAGATCGTGGCGATCCACAACAATCCCGACGGCACGAACATCAATGCAAACTGTGGTTCCACACATATGGAGGAGCTGCAGGCAAGGGTGGTCTATGAGAAGGCACAGCTTGGTCTGGCTTTTGACGGAGACGCTGACAGACTGCTGGCGGTGGATGAGCTGGGAAATATCGTGGATGGTGACCAGATCATGGCCATCGTGGGCAATCATATGAAAGCTCAGGGGAAGCTTAAGGGCAACACTATTGTTGCGACGGTCATGAGTAATCTGGGCTTTTTCCTGATGGGAGAGAAAAACGGTATCAAGATCGAGCAGACAAAAGTGGGCGACCGCTATGTGCTGGAACGCATGCGAGAGATCGGTGCGAGCCTGGGCGGCGAGCAGTCCGGTCATGTGATCTTTTTAGACGAAAATACAACGGGCGACGGCCTTTTGAGTGCGCTTCATCTTCTGCAGGTGACGGTGGAGACGGGAAAGCCGCTCTCGGAGCTGGCATCTATCATGGAGGTGATGCCGCAGGCGCTGGTGGGCGCGAAGGTGCCCAATCACAAAAAGGAAAACTTTATGGATTATCCCGAGATCGCGGAGGCCATCGCCGAGCTGAATAAAAAGTTCGCGGGAGAAGGCCGTGTGCTGATCCGTCCCTCCGGTACGGAGCCCCTTGTCAGAGTCATGATCGAGGGCAAAGATCAGAAGGTGATCACGGCGGAGGCGAAAAAGCTCGCCGAGCTCATCCAGAATATTATGTTGTAGGTTGGACTTGAGATATCATGGAAATAATGCTATACTATATGTTAGTTTTATAGAAAAATGCAGCAGTGTGAGGAATTGGGTATGGTAAGTCAAAAGGTTGTTATAAAGAACCCGACAGGGCTACATCTAAGACCGGCAGGCATCCTATGTAAGGAAGCGATGCAGTTCAAATCTCTGATAACTTTTACATTTCGTGAGAATACAGCGAATGCCAAGAGTGTCCTAAGTGTGCTTGGGGCGTGCGTCAAATGTGGCGATGAGATTGAGTTTGTATGTGACGGTGAGGATGAGGAAGAAGCTCTGAAAGCGCTGGTAAGCGCGATAGAGAACGGTCTCGGAGAATAACGTCATAAACGAACCCGCTGTATAGGCGGGTTCATTATTATTTTAGGAGGAAAAATCATGTTAAACTATAAAAGATATCGCAGAAACCCGGTAGTGGATTATCCGGAGAGAGAATGGGTCAACAAGCAGATCGAGAAGGCACCGGTGTGGTGCAGCGTGGATCTGCGGGACGGCAACCAGGCGTTGATCGATCCCATGGTAGTCTCAGAAAAAATAGAATTTTTTAATTATTTGATCAAGCTGGGCTTTAAAGAGATCGAAATCGGTTTCCCGGCAGCCAGCCAGATCGAGTTTGATTTTCTGCGCCAGCTGGTGGACAGAAAACTGATTCCCGACGATGTGGTGGTCCAGGTTCTGACCCAGTGCAGGGAAGAACTTGTAGAGCGCACTTTTGAGGCGATCGAGGGCTGTAAGCAGGCCATCGTGCACATTTATAATTCCACCTCCACCCTGCAGCGTGATGTGGTTTTTAATATGAACCGGGAGGAGATCATCAATATCGCCGTGGAGGGCACAAAGATGGTGAAACGTCATGCGGCTAATTTCCCCGGCAAGATCATTCTGGAATATTCGCCCGAGAGCTTTACCGGTACGGAGCTGGATTTTGCATTGGAGATCTGTACCGCAGTGCAGAGAGAGTGGGGACCTACAAAAGAGAATCCCATGATCATCAATCTTCCCTCCACAGTGGAGATGACAACGCCGAATGTTTTTGCAGACCGGATCGAGTGGATGAATAAGCATTTTGAAGACAGGGAGAGCATCATCTTAAGCGTCCATCCCCACAATGACAGGGGCACCGGCGTGGCAAGTGCGGAGCTGGCGCTTTTAGCGGGCGCGGACCGTGTGGAGGGCACCCTGTTCGGCAACGGTGAGAGAACCGGAAATGTAGATATCTTAAATATCGCTTACAATATGTTCTCTCAGGGCGTTGACCCGGAGCTTGCCATTGAGCATGTCAATGAGAGTATCGAGATTTATGAAAGATGCTGTAAGATTCCTGTACATCCCAGACATCCCTACGCGGGCAAGCTGGTATTTACCGCTTTTTCAGGTTCCCATCAGGACGCCATCAACAAGGGCGTGAAGGCTATGCAGGAGCGGAAAGGCGAATATTGGGAGGTGCCCTATCTGCCTATCGATCCCGCGGACATCGGCAGGGAGTATGAGCCCATTGTGCGAATCAATTCCCAGTCCGGCAAGGGCGGCGTGGCGTTTATCATGGATACTTATTTTGGCTTCAAGCTTCCCAAGGGCATGCACAGGGAGTTCGCGAATGTGATCCAGAGTATTTCCGAGAAGCAGGGCGAGGTAAGTCCCGATCAGATCATGGAAAGCTTCCGACAGGAGTATCTGATGAAGAAAGAACCCATCCATTTCCGCAAGCTGCGGGTGGATGATCTGAGTGAGGAGACAAAGTCTGAGTTTGATACAAGGGTGACGGTGGTTTACACCGATGCCGGTGTGGAGAAGAGCTTTGAGGCGGTGGGTAACGGTCCCATCGACGCGGTTAAGCGGGGCCTGCAGGAAGCGTTGGATATTTCGATCAAGATCCTGGACTACGAGGAGCATGCGCTTCAGAGCGGTTCCAACTCTCAGGCGGCTGCTTATATCCATCTTCTGGATGCGGAGAGCGGCAGCGTGACTTACGGCGTAGGTGTCAGCTCTAATATCACCAGAGCCTCCGTGCGGGCGATCTTTTCGGCGGTGAACAGGCTTGGGCTGGGAGAGCAAAAAAGATAAACGTTATTTCGCTTATAAATATTTTATAAAATAGTTGACCAATCCGTGGCAACTTCCTATAATAAAAGTGGGTGTTGCCTTAAACGGTAAGCGGTTCACCTTTTGCCAAAATGAGTACATTTTGAGAACTTTCAGTATTTTGGAGGTGATACAATATGGAAAATTTTCCGAAAGGTAAAGAATATGATGTTGGAAACGACAGTAGGGATTGTTGGTATTGTAGTGACAGTTATTAGCATTATCGTCACCATGATCAGTATCATTCAATCATGCAAGGTACATAAACATCAAAAAAGCAACCGCCCCCACCAAGGTTAGTTGCTTTTTGATAAGTAACCATTAACTGAGGTGAACCGTTTGCTATAGGCAACACCTTTATGGGTATCATATAGCAGTTTTTGTATATTGTCAACTACTATTCGTCAAGAAATCATATAAAATTTAAAATAGAGACAATGAAACCACAGTAAGTGACATCGGGAGGGATGGATATGAATCAGGTAGAACAGCTTCGTGAATGGGTAAACGAATCCGATAACATCGTGTTCTTCGGAGGTGCGGGGGTATCCACGGAGAGCGGCATCCCGGATTTCCGGAGTGTGGATGGCCTTTATAACCAGCAGTACGACTATCCTCCGGAGACGATCTTAAGCCATACCTTTTATCGGCGCAACACAGAAGAATTTTATCGGTTTTACCGCAATAAGATGCTCTGCCTTGACGCGAAGCCCAATGCTGCCCACCTGAAGCTGGCGCAGTGGGAGCGGGAAGGAAAGCTGAAGGCAGTGGTGACGCAGAATATCGATGGCCTGCATCAGGCGGCGGGCAGTGAAAAGGTGTATGAGCTGCACGGCTCTGTTCTGCGCAATTTCTGCGAGAGCTGCCATAAATTTTATGACGTAAATTTTATCGCGAATTCTGAGGGTGTGCCCAAATGCAGCTGCGGCGGCGATATTAAGCCGGACGTGGTTCTTTATGAAGAAGGACTCGATCAGAATATTCTTTCGGGAGCTATTCGTGCCATCAGCGAAGCGGATGTTTTGATCGTTGGAGGCACTTCGCTGGCGGTATATCCGGCGGCGGGGCTTGTGGACTACTAAAG
>CAMWMO010000056.1 GCA_947175305.1 uncultured Lachnospiraceae bacterium | reverse complement strand
GCGGAAGCGGGCTATTACTATAACAATATCAAAAAGCTGGTCAAGGAAGTTGACTTTTACTTTTTGGATGGCAGCGAGGGCAGTTTTTTTGTAGTGACGAGCGTCAGCTCCCTGCTCTCTCGAAAAACGCTTCACAATATGGCTCTTTCCTTTATTCTGGTACTCCTGCTTACAAGTATTCTGTTGACGCAGTGGATCCAGAAGGGTATATTTACCCCGATCAACCAGCTAAATACTGCGATGCAGAATATTGCCGAGGGTAATCTGGAATATATGCTTACCACGGACGAGAAGGGAGAGATCGGAGAGCTTTACCGCAATTATGAAGATATGAGACTGCGGCTGAAGGAGTCTCTGGATGAGAAATTTGAGCATGAACAGAAAAACCGGGAGCTGATCAGCAACATTTCCCATGATCTGAAAACACCTATCACCGCAGTGAAGGGTTATGTGGAAGGTATCATGGACGGGGTTGCGGACACGCCGGAAAAGATGGATAAATATATTAAAACCATCTATAATAAGGCTAACGATATGGATCGTCTGATCAACGAGCTCACCACCTATTCCGGAATTGACAGCAACCGGATCCCCTATCATTTCCACCGCATCAATGTGGCGGAATATTTCGGGGACTGCGTGGAGGAGGTAGGCCTGGATCTGGAGTCGAAGAATATCCAGTTAAATTATGAGGATCTGGTGGAACCCTCCACGCAGATCATAGCGGACCCGGAGCAGCTGAAACGGGTGGTCAATAATATCATAAGCAACAGCGTGAAATATCTGGATAAGGAAAAGGGCGTCATAGACATTCGTATTTTAGACGAGGTGGATTCCATCCGTGTGGAGATAGAAGATAACGGAAAGGGAATCGCCGCAAAAGATCTGCCCAACATCTTTGAACGGTTTTACAGAACGGATGCTTCCCGCAATTCCTCTCAGGGCGGCAGCGGTATCGGGCTGTCGATCGTGAAGAAGATCATAGAGGATCACGGTGGCTATATCTGGGCGACCAGCAAGGAAAATGAAGGAACCTGTATGCACTTTGTTATAAGGAAGTACAGCGTAAAGAAAGGACAGGACAGTGAGTAAGATTTTAATTGTGGAAGACGAAGAGGCGATCGCGGATCTGGAGAAGGATTATCTGGAGCTGAGCGATTTTGAGGTGACGATTGAAAATACGGGAGACAAGGGTCTGGAGGCGGCGCTTTCGGGTAATTTCGATCTCGTGATCCTGGATCTCATGCTGCCGGGAATCGATGGTTTTGAGGTCTGTAAGCGGATTCGGGAGGAGAAAAATATCCCGATCATCATGGTGTCTGCAAAAAAGGATGACATCGACAAGATCAGGGGGCTAGGACTTGGCGCGGATGACTATATGACGAAGCCTTTCAGTCCATCAGAACTTGTGGCCAGAGTGAAGGCGCATATGGCGCGCTATGACAGGCTGGTAGGCAGCAATCAGAAAGTAAATGATATCATTGAGATTCGAGGACTTAAGATAGACAAGACCGCCAGACGGGTCTATGTGGATGGGGAGGAGAGAGTTTTCACCACAAAGGAATTTGACCTGCTGACTTTCCTTGCGGAAAATCCAAACCATGTGTATTCTAAGGATGAATTGTTCCGGGAGATCTGGGATATGGATTCTATCGGTGATATCGCCACTGTTACTGTGCATATCAAGAAGATTCGTGAGAAGATAGAATTTGATACGGCGAAGCCGCAGTATATTGAGACTATTTGGGGCATCGGATACCGATTTAAGATTTAAAGGAACGGATATAAAAATGATAAGTCAAAATATCATCCTCCATGAAGATAGCGATATCCTTGTCTGCCACAAACCTGCCGGGATCGCGACCCAGACGGCGAGAGTGGGGCAGGCGGATATGGTCAGCGAAGTGATAGGATACCTAGCTTCCCGGACAGAGGCTGCAAATAAGAATCCGTATTTGGGTGTGGTGCATCGCTTGGATCAGCCCGTGGAGGGGATTCTGGTTTTTGCCAAGAATAAGACGGCGGCAGCGGCTCTGAGCAGACAGGCGGCGGGTGAACGGATGGAAAAAGAGTACTTGGCCGTGGTCTGCGGGAAGGAGATCCCGCAGTCGGGAGAACTTACGGATTATCTGCTGAAAGATGGACGGACGAACACTTCCCGCGTTGTGCCGTCGGAGGTAAAGGATGCTAAAAAGGCGGTACTGGAATATGAGGTTTTGGAGAAAAAGCCGCCGGAAGAAGATGATTCATGCCGGCTTGCGTTTGTGAGGATCCGTCTGCATACGGGCAGACACCATCAGATTCGGGTGCAGATGGCCAACGCGGGGATGTCTCTTTTGGGCGATTACAAGTATGCCGATGAAACCGCGCTTGCCGTGTCGAGGCGTTTGGAGTTGAAAGAGATCGCACTGTGTGCCAGCCGAGTAGCCTTTGATCATCCTGTGACAAGAAAGCGGATGCAGTTTCAGATCACGCCGGAGGGAGCGGCGTTTCGGAAGAATTTTAAACAATAGAGCGCAAAACGCATAGGATTCTTCTAAAAATACATAATAAAACTGATACGGAATAGTTGATAAGAAGCAGGAAAAACTCCTGCTTTTTATATTTTCCGGGAAATTGCGACAGCGTAAAACATTGAAGGAGAATGCCGCGTCAGATGATATTTGGAGATGAGAAAGAAATTGTGGAACAGCTATGCAGGAACAAGCTTATAAGGGGATGTATCGTTACCGGGCTGGTCTGGTTTTTCTTTCGCTTTCTGTTTCCGCTGGCGGCGCCCTTTCTTTTGGCGTTTGTGCTAATCACTCTGATTTATCCGCTGTTACAGCGAGTGCAGAGGCGGATTCCCATGAAAAAGAAATTTTTGGCAGTGGGAATCATCCTGCCTTTTTTATTGATCGTTTGCGCCGTTTTGTGGGCAATTCTGGCGCTCGGCGCAGGACAGCTGCAGGGGCTGCCGGATTTTTGTCAAAAAATAGAGAAGCAGGCGGGTGTGTTCTTTCACCAATGTTGCTGTCAGCTGGACGGACGGTTTGGCTGGGAAGCGGAAAAGATCGAGACTTATGTGATAGAACAGATGACAGTCGTCATGGAGAATGTGCAGATTCAGGTAGTGCCCCAGCTTCTCTCTTCCTCCTACACCTGTTTTAAGGGGATCTTAGCGGTGTTCGGGTTTCTGGCGATCACCTGTATTGCAGCGTTTCTGTTGGAGAAGGATTATACGAAAACCGTGGAATGGATCAAGGAAGAAAGGAGCTTTCGATTTCTATGGACAGTATTTGAGGGTGTGTTGTCTTATATTGTCACATTTTTCAAGGCGCAGGGCGTGATCCTTTTGATCATTGCGGTACTCTGCTGCGTCACCCTGACCATCGTGGGAGTGGAGGGCGGTATCTTTCTGGGGATTCTGGCGGGAATTTTAGATGTGCTGCCCTTTATAGGGACGGGGATCGTTCTGGTGCCTTTGTCGATATGGCAGCTTATAAACGGAGAGTATGTGCGGTTGACAGCGTGTCTTGTGCTCTATGGCGTCTGCGTTCTTGTGCGGGAGTTTTTGGAGCCGCGGCTGATCGGGAATAAGATGGGGATTCCGCCGGTGTATATTCTTCTTGCCATATACGCGGGCGTAAAGCTTTTCGGCGTGGGCGGCATTGTGAAGGGGCCGTTGGCGCTCATCGTTATTTTTGAGATTCTGAAGGAGAAGGAGGAGCCGGAAGAGGAGGTTTGACGAAATCCTGCAATGCGTTTAAGATAAAAGGTGCGGGGAAATTGAGAGATATAAAAAACGGCGCGCGAAAGGAATACAGCTTATGAGCAGTAAGGCGAAAAAGGCGAAGAAAAGCTCGGTCGTTTCCGGGTGGGAAGTATTGGCGTCGGCAATGGAATATGTGTTGGCGGCGACTATGGCAGCCGTGTGTGTGGCGGTTTCTTTTTATGCGAAGGAGGGCTACAACCAGATCGGCAACGCAAAGTTTGCGGCTTATAGGGTAGTGATGGTAATCGGGTTTGCCATTTTTCTGATGATGGGAGCCGCCTATCTGGTTTATTTTTTGCGGCAGAAGAAGGCGTGGAAGCTGTCGATCACGGACTGGTGTGTACTGGCATATCTTTTGTTTTCGACAATATCTGTAGTTTCCGGCGGCTTTTACAAGGATGCGCTGTGGGGCTATTTTGGCTGGAACATGGGATGGATGTCACAGCTGAGTTTTGTGCTTATTTATTTGGCAGTTTCCCGGTTTGGCAAGTATTACCGGAACATTCTGACGGCATTTCTGCTATCTTCCGCTGTGGTATTTTTCATTGCGGTCCTGCACCGGATGCTGATTGATCCGATCGGCTTTTATGAGGGACTGGAGGGCTATCAGATGGCGCAGTTTCTCTCCACTATGGGGCAGGCGACCTGGTATGCCAGTTATTTGGTGGTGGCGCTGCCTGTGGGAATGGCGGTGTTTCTCTTTTCAGAGAAAAAATGGCAGAGCGTTTCGGGCGGCATCTATACGGCTGTCGGATTTGCCTCTCTGGTGACCCAGAACAGTGACAGCGCCTATTTTGCGCTGGCGGGTTTTATGCTTATTTTCTTCCTGTTCTGTATACAGAAGCGGGAGACGCTGAATCGGTTTGCGGAAGCCTGTACCCTGTTTTTTGCGGCGGGCAAGGTGATGTATTTTCTGATGCAGATTCATCCGAATCCGGATCTGGAATATGATTTTGTCACGGATCTCATATTAAACGGAAAGATTACATGGGTGCTTTTAGGGCTGTGTCTGCTTCTGGACCTTTTCCTGTATATGAGGAGAAACAGACCGTACTCCGCTGTGCGGATGCGGTGGTTCAAATGGGTGGCGTTGATCGGCACGGCGGTGTGTCTGATCGTTATGGTAGGACTTATCGTGTTACAGACCAAAGGTGTTTTCTCCGGCAGGCTGGGGGAAGCGCTGGGAACGGTGTCCTATTTTAACTGGAACCGTGAATGGGGTAACGGCAGGGGAAAGATCTGGGAATTTTCTGTCAAAGTGTTTGCGCAGGAGAGTCTGCCCCATAAGCTATTCGGTTTGGGACCCGATTGTTTCAGCAGTTATCTGGAGGCGAATCACACAGAGGAGGTAAATCTTTACTGGGGAAAAAAGATGCTCACCAATGCTCACAACGAATGGCTGACAACGTTGATCAATGTGGGTATTTTAGGAGCGGCGGCCTACATAGGAATCTTTGTGACGGCGATCCGGCGTTTTGCAAAAGCGTGGCAGAAGGATTATCTTCTGGCAGGCGTGGCGGCCTCGACGGTATCTTATATGGCCTATAATTTTTTCTGTTACCAGCAGGTGTGCTGTACCCCTTCTATTTTTCTGCTGCTGGGGATAGGGGAGTATCTTTTGAGGCAGGAGGAGGCAACGAAGTAAAGAAATGGCAATAAGTAAGGTTTTATAAAGATATGGTTGACAAAATATAGCCGGACGGCTAGAATGGATAAAAATTGAATGATCAGACGTGACGATGATGAGAATAGTACGGATAAAGACTGTTTCAGAGAGAGAGCCGTTGGTGGGAGGCTTTTACAGAAATTATTCGGAACCGGCCTCGGAGTCCTGTGTGAGGAGCACAGCGCAGCACCGGCGATAACGGTAAGATAAGAGGACGCATATGCGTTAATTAGGGTGGTACCGCCGAGTTTTCGGTCCCTTGCGGGATGGAAGCTCGGCGGCTTTATATTTCTAAGAATGGAGGAAAAGACATGGCAGACAAAAAATTAGTGGAAGCGATCACTGCGATGGAGGACGATTTCGCGCAGTGGTATACGGATGTGGTCAAGAAGGCGGAACTTCTGGATTACACCAGCATTAAGGGATGTATGGTGTTTAAACCTGCGGGCTATGCGATCTGGGAGTTGATCCAGAAGCAGATGGACGACCGGTTTAAAGCGACAGGTGTGGAAAACGTATATCTGCCCATGTTTATTCCGGAGAGCCTGTTAAACAAGGAGAAGGATCATGTGGAGGGATTCGCTCCGGAGGTGGCATGGGTGACCCATGGCGGTCTGCAGCCTTTACAGGAGCGGCTCTGTGTCAGACCTACCTCCGAGACACTTTTCTGCGATTACTATAAAAATGTGGTGCAGTCCTACCGGGATCTGCCCCAGGTTTGCAACCAGTGGTGTTCCGTGGTGCGCTGGGAGAAGGAGACCAGACCTTTCTTAAGGAGCCGCGAGTTCTTATGGCAGGAGGGCCACACAGCCCATGCTACAGCGGAGGAGGCGGAGGAGAGAACCATTCAGATGCTGAATGTCTACGCCGATTTCTGCGAGGAGGTGCTGGCGATTCCGGTGATCAAGGGGCGTAAGACGGACAAGGAGAAGTTTGCAGGAGCCATTGCGACCTACACCATCGAGGCGCTGATGCATGATGGCAAGGCACTGCAGTCCGGCACGAGCCACAATTTCGGCGACGGTTTTGCGAAAGCATTTGACATACAGTTTACGGATAAGGACAATACCTTAAAGCATGTCCATCAGACTTCCTGGGGCACCACCACTCGGCTGATCGGCGCGGTGATCATGGTACACGGCGATAATTCGGGGTTGGTACTGCCTCCGAGGATTGCACCCACTCAGATCATGGTGATTCCGATTCAGCAGAAAAAGGAGGGCGTGCTGGAAAAGGCCTATGAATTAAAGGAAAAACTGAGCGGTTTCCGGGTGAAGGTGGATGATACGGACAAGAGTCCGGGCTGGAAGTTCTCCGAGCAGGAGATGCGTGGCATTCCGATTCGTGTGGAGATCGGGCCTAAGGATATTGAGGCTGGCAAGTGTGTAATCTGCCGCCGCGATACCAGGGAGAAGATAGAGGTGTCTCTGGATGAGATTGAAGTAAAGGCGGGCGAGATTCTGGAACTGATGCAGAAGGAAATGCTGGAACGTGCGAGAGCGCACAGAGAAGAACATACCTATGTGGCGAAGAATATGGAGGAGTTCCGTAAACTCTTTGCGGAGAAATCCGGCTTCGTCAAGGCGATGTGGTGCGGCGAGCAGGCATGCGAAGATCAGATCAAGGAAGAGCTGGCAGTCACAAGCCGTTGTATGCCTTTCGAGCAGGAGCAGATCAGCGATACCTGTGTATGCTGCGGCAAGCCGGCCAAGAAGATGGTTTACTGGGGCAGAGCGTACTAGGAGGTTTTTTTCATGGGCAGCAGGAGCAGGCGAAAAAGAAAAAAAGGAATTGGCCTTGTGGTCTTTCTTGGGCTTTTGATTGGGGTATGCCTGGTCGTACTCATTGGTGTTGCCAGCGGAGCATTGACCGGAACAGTCAAATCTGCTGTGACCGAAAAGGTAACGGAGACGGTGATGGAGCAAGCTTTAAAGCAGGCCCTTGAGAGCAGCGGAGATCCCCAGGCGGCTGAGAAAGCCAAAGAAATCGTGGAGAATATGGACGAGGCTGACAAACAGAAGGCAGAGGAGATCATCGAGCGTTATGCCGACAGCGATACTCTTTCCGATGTGATGGAGATCGTCGGAGACGGTGTGGACAGCAGCTCCCTGTCGGAGGTCAAGGAGTATCTGCGGGAAAATGTGTCCGAGCAGGATCAGGCTGAATTGGAAGCATTGTATCAGAAATACAGCGAAGCATATTAAAGGAGTCTGACTATGAAAAAAGGAAAGAATCAATGGCTGGCATTGACAGCAGTATGTTCCATGCTCGTTCTGCCGGGATGCGGAAATACCGAAGGGCAG
>CAMWMO010000055.1 GCA_947175305.1 uncultured Lachnospiraceae bacterium | reverse complement strand
CTATAACGGCTGTTATATTATCTTATGTATTTTATATTTTTGTTTATGGATTGACGTTCCTTCCTATGATTCTCAGATTGTTTCTGACGGATGCGGAAAAGATGGGGGAATCCATGCTGTTTCTGCTGTTCAATCCCATCATATTTTATGAGGAATTTTTCATGCAGCTTATGACAGGCGAATCGTTTTTCGGCGAGAAGGGTTCCAATTTCACAAGGAGTGAAGTGGGTTTTTTGACCTATCATTTATCGCAGGGCAAAGCATGGATGTTCTTATCGGCCGCATGTATTTTGCTGTTATCTGTCCTGCTGTTACTGGGAGCCGCATGGAAGGTGGATCCCATGCATTCCGCATCGGGCGGGAAGCGTAAAAAACAGAATATTTAAGTGTGGGTATTTGTATGGAGCAGAGAGAGTTTCTGAAAATAATAAAGGCCTGCCGTCGCAGGATGTATATAGCGGATTTTTTGAAAAGCTCGGTTTCCGCACTGAGTATTGGCGCAGGGACCGGGATCCTTTTTCAGATCGCAGCATTTTTTGTGCCACTTTATTACGCCGATCTCTATATGATGCTGGCGTTTATTCTTGCTGAGCTCTCGGTGCTCGCGGTGATGGTTGTCAGGCGGACGACCATGGAGCAGGCGGCGCTCCGGATGGACGGCTTCGGTTTTGAGGAGCGGATCGTTACGGCTTATGAACACCTTGATCAAGAGGGCACATTGGTCGGACTGCAACGGGAGGACGCCATGAGGCAGTTAAGGGAGCATCGGGACAAGATTCATATTCCCGTTATGCCTTCTCTGAAAAGAACCGCCCTGCTTTTTTTGCTGTTGGTGTGCTCCGTGGGGCTTTCCCTGCTTCCCTCCGCGGCAAAAGAACGTGCCGGAGAGCTTCACAGAATAAGGGAAGAGGCGCAAGGGAAAGAGGATGAGATAGAGGAGTTTATGGAAGCGCTGGAACAGCTCGAGCAGGAGCAATTGACCAAGGAGCAGCAGGAGGCGCTTCAGGAGATGATGGAGAGTCTCGAATCCTCTCTTTCAGAGTATCAGCAGGCGGTTTCGGAGGAGATGCTGTCAGCGGCATCTCAGAAGCTGGATTATAAATACGAGAATATGAGCAGTCAATTGTCCAATCTCATGCAGGAACTGCAAAGTGGAGCGGGAGTTTCCATTGCATCGGCGGATGCCATGCAGGAAATAGCAGAGCAGCTTGCGAAGATGCAGGAAGGGAAGCTTGCCCGGGGTGACGGTGACGGGAAAGGACAGGGTGGCTCAAACGGTGATGACCAGATGGGTCAACAAAAAGGCGTCGGCGACGGAAGCGGACAAGGAGGCGCCGGTGACAGAAACGGTCAGAACGGACAGAGCGGAGATGGTAACGGAGGCGGTCAGAACGGTCAGGGCGAAGGCAGCGGTTCCGGAGAAGGCAGAGGAACCGGCAGCAGCGGTACGCCCCACGATTATGTCAGCGTTCCCAACGCTGTCGCGGACAGCGGGAATCTCACGGGAAATATCGGAAGTCATGAAACTTCGGAGTATTTTCGGGCCCAGAACGGGTTGAACTGGGAAGGGGAGCATACATCCCTTGAGGCGGTGATCGGAAGTTATGAGCAGAATGCATATGAGGGGATTGCCGCCGAACGGTATCCCAGCGGCATGGAGGATATTATAAAAGAGTATTTTGCAAGCTTTAACAACTAGAAAGGACAGATTGGGAGGAGACAGGGATATGGCTGAGTTAGACAGGAGCAGATTGCAGGATCCGGCATATATGGCACAGCGGATCGCCGCATGTGAGAGAGAGATACAGAAGGGAATCATCGGACAGGGCGAGCTCATCAGGCAGGTGATACTGGCGATGCTCACAGGAGGCAATGTGCTTTTAGAGGGCATGCCGGGGCTAGGCAAAACCAGACTGGTCAGTACCATTGGTAAGGTCTTTGACCTGTCTTTTAAAAGGATCCAGTTCACCCCCGACCTGATGCCCAGCGATGTGACCGGTACGAATATAATCATTAAGAACGAACAGGGAAGCTCTTTCTCCTTTGAGCGTGGACCGGTTTTTGCGAATCTGATCCTAGCGGATGAGATCAACCGTGCCACGCCCAAAACGCAGTCGGCGCTGTTGGAGGCAATGCAGGAACACACGGTGACGGTGGGCAATGTCAGCCATGTGCTTGATGAACCCTTTTTTGTGCTGGCGACCCAGAATCCCATAGAGAGTGAGGGAACCTATCCATTGCCGGAGGCTCAGCTGGACCGCTTCATGTTCAAGCTGCTGGTACGGTTTCCCACCAGGGAGGAGCTAAAGGGGATCGTTGCACTCACGGAAGGAGGCAGTGAGCCTGTCATTGAAAAGCAGATGGACGGCGAGGGTCTTCTTGCGGCGAGAGCGTTGGTAAACCAGATTCCGATCGCGGAGGCGGTGATGGATTATCTGCTGGAGATCATTATGGAGACTCACGTGCCAAATCCTCATATCAGAGAGGGAGCAAGTCCCAGAGCGGCGCAGGCGCTGATCCGCGCCGCCAGGGCGAAGGCGTTTATAGAGGGGCGCTTTAATGTTTCTTTTCAGGATGTGAAGGAAGCTGCATATCCGGTTCTCAGACATCGGATCATTCCGGGTTTTGATGCCATCAGTGCGGGAATTACCGAGGATGATATCATTACAAGGATCCTGGAGGCAAAAACGGCTTTGGCAGGCAGATAGGAGCTAATGGAGAATTATGATGTTGGACGCTGCATTTTTTGACAGGCTGTCAAGACTCCGGCTGGCTATGGGGCACAGAACTTCCATGAATCTGGCCGGAAACCGCAAATCCATACAGAAAGGCTCTTCCATGGAGTTTTCGGATTTCAGGGAGTATATGCCGGGAGATGATATACGCCGCATTGACTGGAATGCCTATGGGCGTCTGGACAGGCTTTATGTGAAGGAATATATGGAGGAGAAGGAGGCGGTCGTTTCTATTCTGATCGATACCAGCGCCTCCATGAATTACGGAGCGAAGAAAAAGAGTGAGCTTGCCTGTATGCTGGCAGCGGCTTTTTCTTATATGGGATTAAACAATATGGACCGCGTTATGCTCTATGATATGCACAGGATGCATCAGCCTTTTGTGGCGGAGGGCGGGAAGAGATCCTTACCCCGGATGGCGGACTGGCTGGAACAGTGCGCTTTTGAGGGGACGGTGGATATTGCAGAGGCTGTCTGGCGGCTTCCTGTGAAAGGACCGGGAGTGACTATTCTGGTCAGTGACTTCCTGCAGGAGGCTTTTCTGGACCAGGAGCAGGAGGCGCTTCACAGACTGCTGCGTTTTCTGGATTACAGAAAGCAAAAAACCGTATTATTGCAAGTCTTGGCAAAAGAGGAGCTTTCGGTAGAACTGACGGGCACACGGAATCTGATCGATATGGAGGATCAGAGCGCCCTGCGTGTCACATTGGATGCGGGGAGTATCCGGACATATGAGAAGTCCCTGCAGGAATTTACAGACCGGATACGGCGGGAATGCGTAAGAGCGGGGGCATTCTATGAGGTGTGCAGTACCGGGACGGATATTTATCAACTGATCTTTCAGGATTTAAGGATGCTATATGATATTTGAGAGTTTATGGCCGCTGGTTTTTCTGGCTGCGGTTCCTGTCATTATAATTTTATATCTGCTGAAGCCCAGAGGAGAGGATCATCTGATTTCGTCCAACCTTCTCTGGCAGAAGCTGCTGAAAAATGAGCAGTCTAAGACCTTTTTTGAGAAATTTGTGCACAATATTCTCATGTATCTGCAGATTTTGATCACCCTGCTTTTGGTGGTCGCGCTGATGTCGCCGTTTATCAGGACAGAGGGACAAGGCGGCGGAAGAAAGATACTGCTTTTTGATACCAGCGGAAGTATGCAGCATTTGACGGATTCGGGAAAGACCCGTCTGGAGGAGGCTGTGGCGCAGGCATGCGATTATGTGCGAGCATCAGATAACACCCGTTTTTCTATTGTGACAGAGAATGCTCTGGGGACCAGGATTCTGGCGGTGGACATGGCGGACGCAGACAGTCTGCTCCGGACGCTCAGGGAGATACGATGCAGTGACGGCGGCGGAGATCTCGCATCGGCGCAGGGAACTCTGGATGCGCTTATGGGAGATGACTCGGAAAATGCGGCAGATCTGATCGTCTATACGGATGGTTCCGGTGCATCGGGATTTGAAGAACTGCACAGCAGCGCAGAAAAGGAGCTTTGTGTGTTTGGCGGGGCCGCTTCTAATGTGGCGAATGAATATACGGTATTCACCGCACGGGAGGACGGCTCTTATGATGTGATGGTGAGCATGGTCAATTACAGTGACAGACAAGCCGTCTTTGATGTCAGCCTGTATGACGAGGGGGAGAAGCTCATTGCGCTGAAGCAGATGCAGCTTGCACCTTCGGAGAGCACGTTCTGCCTGTTTGAACAGACACAGTGGCAGGGACAGACCTTAAAGTCCCGTATTGACGGCATTACTTTTGAGGGAGGCGGGAGTGACAGCCTTAACGCGGATAATGTCTCGGAAGCGGTAAAGAGTCCGAAAAACCAGGTGAACGGACTGCTTGTCGGAGAGGGAAACATTTTTATTGAAAAGGCGTATCTTGCCATTACGGGAGAGAGCATTGCCAGAGCCGGCACAGACGCCCTGGATGATTATAATGTGGTGATTTATGACGCCGGACAGATTTCGGGGACGGCAGGAAAGAACCGGCTGATCTTCGGTGACGCCGAAGGGGAAAACGTCCGGACGTTAAAAAATGTTGTGCTGGAGATGAAGGATTGTGACCTGACTGCCGGTCTGTCAGGGTTTACCATAGGAGTAAATACTGCCTATAGCTTTGCGCTTCCGGAAGGAGCGGAGAGCTTTTTGGAGTACGATGGGAACTGTGTGGGCTATTACCGGGATCTGGACGGCATAAAAGAGATCGTGGTGGGATTTGACCCTCGTGAGTCGGATTTTCCTCTGCGGGCGGAATTTCCGGTTTTTCTGGCCAATGCTATGGTCTATCTAACAGACACGTCTTTTCTTGCGGAAAATGTTTATTATGCCGGGGAGGAAATTGCCCTGCAGCCCTGGGCAGCGCCGGATGGGCTTGTGTTTGACGCTCGTCCCGGAAAAGCCGGTCTGTATCAGGTGGGTGACGGGGAGCATCAGGAAACCTATGTGGTGCGTTTTCAGACAGCTACGGAGTCGGATGGCAGAGAAACCGCTGATTCTGTCGGCGGCGCAGAAAATAGTAAGCTGCAAAAGGCAAAGCGGACAGTGAGAAATCTCTTTTTACTGCTGGCGCTTACGCTTTTGATCGTAGAATGGATCGTCTATGTGCGCCAGATGCGTTATAGAGGAAAATTTTATCTGGTCGTGAGAGGTGCGGTGTTCGTGTGTGTGGCGCTGGCGCTTTTGGGGATACGGGTACATCTGGGCAGCAGCCGGACTGCCACTGTTTTTGTGGTGGATCTCTCCGACAGCAATGCGGAGCATCTTGAGGAGGCGGATAAGTACCTGCAGTCTGCTATTGCGAAAATGCCGGCGGGCAATGTCTATGGTATTGTGACCTTTGGGAAAAATGCATTGGTGGAGCAGTTTCTGACAGAGGATAGTTATTATGGAGGATTACTGACGCTGCCGGAGAAAACGGCAACGAATTTTGAGGATGCGATCTCCAAGGCGCTTACATTGCTTCCGGAAGATTACAGCAAAAGGCTGGTGGTACTCACAGACGGGAAACAGACCCGTGGAGATGTAGCCCATATGGGACAGGCGCTTCTGGCAAGCAGAGCGGAGTTTTTGACTTTGCTTTATGAGGAGGAGAAGAAGCCGGATGCCTATATTGATAATGTGAGCCTTCCCTCTTATCTGCATCCCGGCGATAAATATGCGATCACCGTACTGGTGGAGAGCAATTATGATACGGACGCCGTCATAGCGCTTTACAATGGAAGCACGCAGACGGCATCAAACAGCGTTCGTTTAAACAAGGGAAGCAACCGTTTTGTGTTCAATGCACAGGTTGATGCGGATGCGGGCAGCGGTGCCATGGAGAATCTCAGGGTACAGGTGCAGGCATCGGGAGATACCTGCCCGGAGAATGATGTGTTCAGCGCTTATTCCGTGGTGGAGTCTGTGCCGCAGATCTTGCTGATTGTCGGACAAGGCGTTGATGTCTCGGCATTTGAATTTGATTTAGTGCTGCAGGCGGCGGGCTGTGATTATCATGTAGTCTCCGCCCTGAATGCACCGGACAATATCAATGCCATGTTAGCCTATAAGTCGATCATTCTGGCAGACACTTATATTGACGATCTGCCCGCCGGTTTTCTGGAGGATCTGGAGACTTATGTGAAGGATTACGGGTGCGGTTTTATCTGCTGTGGCGGCGAGGACAGCTTTGCGCTGGGAGGATACCGGAATACGGTGCTTGAGACGGTGCTTCCGGTAGATATGCAGCCAAGGAGTATCAATGAGATCCCATCCATGGCTATGGTTATGGTCATTGATCATTCCGGCAGTATGATCAGTGAGGCTATGGATTATGGTGTCAGCAATCTGGATATTGCCATCAAGGCGGCCACGGTGGCGGTGGATAACCTGAGAGATTCGGACTATGTGGGTGTTCTGACCTTTGACGACCAGTATGAGTGGCAGGTGGGGCTTACCATGGCGGATGATAAAGAAACCATCAAGGATGCGATCGCGCACATTAACGAGGGCGGCGGAACGACCATTAAGCCGGCTCTTCTGGAGGCATGTGAGGCGGTTTCAGAAAGTCAGGCATCCGTAAAGCATGTGGTACTTCTGACGGACGGCATGGGAGAGACGAACAATTTCCAGGATGTGATAGACGCATATACCGCAGAGGGGATCACGCTCTCTACCGTGGCAGTGGGGAGTGAATCCGATACACAGCTTCTTGAACAGTTAGCCGAAAGATGCGGCGGAAGATATTATTATTCGGATCTGGTCAGCGACATCCCTAAGATCTTTGCCAGAGAGGTTTTTCTGGGAAGTGACAGTTACATTCAAAACGGTGTATTTTCTCTGAAAGTGCAACAGAGTCATGAACTGACAAATAATCTTTTCGCCGATGGCTGGCCGGTGCTCTATGGGTATATTGCGGCAACTCCCAAGACAGCCTCCGTCCCTGTTATCGTATCCGACGACAAAGAAAATCCGATCCTTACGGTATGGCAGTACGGACTGGGCAGGACGGCTGCCTGGAACAGTGACGTTACCGGGCAGTGGAGCGGCGCTTTTGCAGGAGAAGATGACTATGTCCAGATGTGGAAGAGGATCGTGGATTATTCCACCGGAAATGCCGACATGGGTGAGGACAGAGTGGATGTGGCGACAGTGGGAGAGCGGACGGAAGTCACTTATCAGACGGATGACTATGAAAGCGGCACAGAGATTCTGGTGACAGTCATTGATCCGGAGGGGGAGTCCACGGAAGAGAAACTTCATGCCACAGCGCCGGGAAAATATACGGCGCAGCTTCTCACTCCTCAGACCGGATTATATCACTTCAATATACGCCGCAGTGTGGATGGGGAGATACAAAGCTATCTGACAACAGCCGCCGCGGTACAATTTTCGGATGAGTATAAATTTGATGCAAGTCCGGATTCCTATTTGAAGTTTGCGGAACAATACGGCCGGCTCATTACAGAGCGGGACCCTGTCTTTAACCGGATCTCTACAGGAGCAAGAGAGAGTCGTTCCCTGACAAACTGGCTGCTTATCC
>CAMWMO010000054.1 GCA_947175305.1 uncultured Lachnospiraceae bacterium | reverse complement strand
AGGATCGGCTTTGCGGAAAATGTCCTGAACCGCCTTGGGAGGATTAGCCAGTGCTCCACCTTTGACCGGCTCCATGACCACAATAGATTTTCCGTGCTTTCTTGCAACTTCATAATTTGCTCTTGCGGTCACATCGGGATTTTCCCAGTCTGCATAGTTAAGCTGCAGCTGGACAAATTCCGCATCCGGATGTTGTGTCAGGATCTCATCCAAAATATCAGGGCCTGCGTGAAAAGAAAATCCCCAGTGCTTGATGAGTCCTTTTTCCTTCTGTTCTTTTACAAAATCCCAGATATGGTATTTATCATAAAGCTTATAATTTCCGGCCTGCAGGGCATGGAGCAGATAATAATCAAAATATCCTGCCCCTGTGCGTTCCAGACTGGTATAAAACTGCTGCTTGGCAGTCTTCTCATTGGTTGCTCCCATCCAGGCACAAAGCTTTGTTGCCAGCGTAAAGCTCTCGCGAGGATACCGGTCTACCAGCGCAGCCTTTGCGGCACGCTCTGAATCTCCTCCATCATATACATACGCCGTGTCAAAATAATTTAATCCGGCATCCATGAACAGATCCACCATTTTCTTTGCCTGCTCTATGTCTATTTTCCCCGTACTGCTTTTGGGCAGTCTCATCAGTCCAAATCCCAGTTTCGGTGTCGATTCTCCAAAATACTTTTCCATTTCATTTCCTCCTTTTTAACTTTTTCTTACCGGAATAATACTTTCCCCTTCAAATTTCTCTTTCACTTTCTCCAGATGCTCTCTGATCGGAAGATGCTGAGGACACGCCTGTTCACACTTTCCGCATTTTATACACTCACTGGCTTTTCCATGATCGTTCTGCACAATGTTATTATAATATACCTGCTGACTGGAAAAGCTTCCTGTTGTACGCATGACACTGTTATACAGTGCAAAATACTGCGGAATCGCAATCTTCTTCGGGCAGCCGTGAGTACAGTATTCGCACGCTGTACACGGAACGGCAGTCTGTTGATTGATAATCTCTGACACCTTGCGAATGACCTCGTATTCTTCCGCATCCAACGGATGGAAATCCTGAAATGTACCCGTATTATCAAGCACCTGCTCCAAGGTATTCATACCGCTGAGTACCCTGATCACCCCTTCCTGACTGGCAGCAAAGCGAAATGCCCAGCTTGCCACAGAATCTTCCGGATGATGTGCTTTCATCAACGCTTCCGCCTCTTTGGGAACATTTACCAGCGTTCCCCCTTTACAGGGCTCCATGACAATCACGGGCTTTTGATACTTATTGGCAATCTCCAGACATTTCTTCGCCTGAACATTCGGCTGTTCCCAATCTATGTAATTGATCTGAAGCTGGACAAAATCCAACCGGTCCCCATATTTCTCGAGGATTTCCTCTAAAAGCTCCGGCATATCGTGAAATGACATGCCGACTGTCTTTATCTTTCCCTCGTCCTTTTTATGTTTGACAAAATCAAAAGCATGATATTTACAGCATTTATCATATACATTATATCCCATGTTGTGAAGCAGATAGAAGTCAAAATAATGTACCCCACAATTTTCAAGCTGCTCAGTAAAAATTTTATCCAGATCCTCCTCATCTTTAAAGTCCCGCAGCGGCATCTTGGTGGCAAGTAAAAAACGATCTCTGGGATACCGATCCACCAATGCTCTTTTCACCGCCTTCTCAGCCTGATATCCATGATAGGTGTAGGCAGTGTCAAAATAGGTAAATCCCTGTTCCATAAACTTATCAAAAAGTTCCTCGATCTTTTCGTAATCGAAAGACGTCGGATCCGATGCATCCAGCACCGGCAGTCTCATACAGCCAAATCCTAATTTCTGCTCTTTCATCATTCCATTCCTCCTACTTTAATACGTTGAAGCTACCGCTTCTGTCATATACCACTTTCCATTCCTTTTGACAGCCTTCATGGATAACTGCAGGCTCCACACATGCTTACCGCCGCCAAACACCGCCGCATTCACTAGACTTTGTCCGACGAGCTGCGCCTGTTCTCCATTCACTGCAATTTCCATATGCTCCGTCTTCTCGGAATAATAATTTAATGTACCATTTGCTATATAGTCCATATACTGGCTTTTGGTCTGCCGCATCCCCGTCATATGGACTAGCAAAAAAGATTCATCCAGAGAGTCACCCAACAGCTCCATATCTTTTTCAATCATTCCACGATACATCATGTGGTAACACTGTGTAAGCAATTCTTTATCGTTCAAAATTTCACCCCTTCATCAAACTGCAAAAATCAGCATATTTACCACGATACCGGTCAGACATGCAAACGCTGCAACAAATAAAATATAAAGCACTAAATTTTTCATGCCCAACACAATCTTGACAGCACCAAGATTTGTTATTTTCGTTGCCGGCCCCGTAATCATAAATGCCGCGGCACTTCCCATGCTCATGCCATCTGCCATCCATGCCTGAAGAAGCGGTATCGTTCCCCCGCCACAGGCATAAAGAGGCACGCCGATTGTCGCTGCCATAAGAACGCCCCATGCTTCGTTACCGCCAAACAGGGAACGGACAAAATCCGCAGGCACATAGCGCTGAAACACTGCAGATAAAGCGATGCCGGCCAGGAAATAGATTCCGGTAGCTTTCATGTTCCTGCCAAGATTTTTCAGAAAGCGCAGAAAAATATTTGGATCGGTGTCATGGCTTTTCGGTTCATCAAAACCGCTGAAATTGAAGAACTGCCTGTCTTTGCAAAATGCCCGTATCAGCAGCCCTGCAGTAACACCGCACAAATAACAGGAAATGATTCGCACAAACAATGCTGTAGTTCCAAGCGCCGCACTGTAAATGATAAGCTGCGGATTGAGCAGAATGGAAGCCATCATAAAAGCTGCCAGCCAATCATCTTTGATTCCACTTTTGGAAAAAGACGCGGCAATCGGAATTGTCCCATACATGCACAGCGGGGAAGCAATCCCCAGCGCACTGGCAATCCATATTCCAACAACGCCCAGCCGCTTTTCACCGAGAGAACGGAAGGTATTATGAATATGGTCTTTCAGGAACACGGATACAGCCGAACCAAGTACCATGCCCAACACCCAATAGAAAAAAATCTGTCTGAACTGGATGCTGAGATAATACCAGAGATAAATGGCCTCACGCCGCAGAACTCCCAATTCCCTGTTACCTCCCAATTTCTAAATCTCCTGCTTTCTTTTGGAATACCCGGCAATCCCTTTTGCCAGATAATGCCCAATGCACACAAACAAAGTCATGACCGCCAGATAATCCATGAAAAATGAGAGCAGGGGCTCCCCAAAATCGTAAAACGCAAACTGTGTTCTTAAGAACATATACTCTGTAAATCCCCTTACAAAAAAGGCATGCGCCCCATAGACTGCAGCAAAAGCTGCTGCTATACGCAGCAGCCATGTTCTCCACAATGAGCCTTCCTTAATATGTATAACTCTCCGAGCCATTCCAAGAACCATATTCCAATGGAGTCCAAGATGCAGGCACATCAGCACATATCCCCAATAAGAAGCAAGTAAATGTATGAGTCTCGCAGAAGCAATCCCTGACCGAAAATGGATAAAATGAAAGGTGTGCTTCGCCATCATGATCCCACTAACCGGCAATGCAATCATAATTATGACTAACAACAGGTTGATTGCCGTGCTCAATATCCGTATGGGCGGATAAGATCCTCTAAAAAGATTTTTGTACCAGTGCCGGTTGAGGGCCTGATGTACAATAAACAAGAGGAACATTACTATGCCCAGCCACTCATGAACAGCTTCCCCAACCAACGAATAAGCCATCAATATAGGAAGCAGTATAGTCATGGCAATGTCTGCTGCCATTCTGATATTTCTTTTCGCTGACATAGTTTTCCTTTTCTTATTCCAAAATCCCGGAGTTACAGATCCATTCTTCTACTTCTGTCTGTGCACTTCCTGCATCGGCTCCTCTCACGGAAAGTCCATCCAAAAGCCGTGCACCCGGACAAAGGGATGCAATATCACTTTCGCTCCGTCCCAAACGGCTTCCTTCATGGGTACAAAGAGGCAGTATGGTTTTCCCTGAAAAATCATATTCCTCTAAGAAAGTAAATACCGGCTGCGGAAGCGTTCCCCACCAGTTAGGGTAAATCAAGACGATCGTATCATACGCATCCATATCTTCCACATGGGACGAAAGCTCCGGACGAGCGTCATCATTCTGCTCCGTTTTTGCCTGATCGGTTGTTCCACGATATTCTGCCGGATATTTCTCCACCGTTTCGATAAAGAACAGGTCCCCGCTCGTCACCTTCTGAGCCATTTCTGCGAGCAATTGCGCATTGCCGGAAACATTACTCCCATCCATATTTACACTGGCAGAGGTAACTGCATCAATATTTTCATCAAAATTCATATTCCCCACCCGTGAAAAATAAGCAATCAATATATTACTTTCTGCTGCTTCTGTTCCGACTGTTTCCGTACCATCTGTCATATTTTCCGGGTTTTCTGCTTCCACACCTCTTTCCTGTTCCTCCACCACAGGCTCACTGGTCAGGTCCACAGTACTATCCTCCGCAGAATGATCTTCTATCTGCTCTGTGGCATCCTGTCTGCTATCTGACTGTCCATCGTTGTTTCCACACGCTGTCATTCCAATTGCCAAAACAAAGGAAAGCATGGCAGAGACTATTCTTTTTATGGAAGCCTTTCTTTCCATCTGCATACACATCCTCTCTATTTATAACAATAGAAAGTCTGCAGAATGCACTTTCTACTGAACATTAACTATCCTATTCGTATGCCGAATAAGCTTATTTCTCCATCTTATCCGCCGCCTCATTTACACAGCGCAATGCGTTCAGGCTTCTCGGATATCCGATAAAAGGCAGGCATTGGGATATTATCTTGATCAAAAATGCCTTGTCATTTCCAATTCTCATATTCGCCGCCGCGTGACTGGTAAGCTGCGGTTCACAGCCTCCCTGTGCCGCCAGATAACAGAAGGTAATCATTTCCCTCTGTTTATGATCCAGACCGGTACGGGTATAGTAATCGCCAAAGCAATTAGCCGCCAGCCATAAATTGATATGACGGCTCTCTTCGGGGCCGGATTTCCAGAAGTCCTTCATTCCCTCTCCAAAGATATCCACCTGTGCCTGCGTTCCTGCCTCTCTGCGGTTTTTGGTGGTTGTAGTCGCCTGTGGCGGAAGCGGCAGACTGATACCCTTTTCTTCAAACACCTCATTGGTAATCTTCAAAAACGGAAACACACGGCCTATCCCAAGATACGCCACTGCCTGATAGACGATTTCCTTAATTTCCACAGGTGTCACGCCAAAATTCAGAGCCGCAGGAACCATTACCCGAAATTCATCTGTACCCTGACACCCAAGCAGTGTGGCAAGGATTGCCATGAACCGCGTTTTATCGTCCAGATCATCCTGATTGACTACTTCGTCAAAAGCAAAATTGTCAAACTGTTCTATAAATTCCGGATCGGTTTCCAAAAAGGGAGACTGATATCCCGGAAACATTTTTTCATGATAGTTTTTTGAAAATTCAGTAATCGCCATTTTATATTCCTCCAATAAATCTAACTCTCCAACCATTTTTTCAGCGTATCATCACATCTGTTTACACTGCTTCCCTGAATTGCCAGACCCTTTTTAATAACCGCACCCGGACAGCATTTCTTCAAATCCGCCTCACTTCTTCCCATTCCGCTGCCCTCATGGGTACATACCGAACGGACTGTTTTCCCCTCAAAGTTGATCTGTTCAAGAACCGTGAACATAGGCATCGGCATAGTGCCCCAATAATTCGGATACATGACTGTCACTAAATCATACTCTGACATATTCTCCGGCATTGCTACAACTTCAGGACGCACACCACTTTGCATATCTTTTTTTGCCTGTTCAATACAAGTATTGTAATCTGCAGAATACGGCTTTACCGGCTCAACCTTGAATAAATCTGCACCTGTGAGGGCAGCCGCCTTTTCCGCCACAACTTCTGTGTTTCCTTTTTCAATGTATTTCAGAGTTCCGCCAAAATAATTTTCATCTGCCCGTGAAAAGTATAAAATAAGTTCTTTCATCTTGTTCCTCCAATCCAATACATCATTATTTTGTTACACTTATATTCTAACCAGAATAACCTTATCAATCAATTCGATTTCCAATGATTTATAATAAGTTTTTCTTATATATAATCTTTACACCTCAAACTTGTTCCTTAAAATCTCAGCAAACTCCTCCGACACCTTTTTTGCATTTTCTTTTTTCCAAAAAGCACAATAATTCCGTTTCATTGGCTCATCGCCATGATACAATGGAATTCTCACAATATTTGTGCCAAGGCTGCCCTCTATAGGTGTTCCCTCGCTTGGCATAAATCCTTTTCCACTGATCACAAGCGTCCTTGCCTCTTCCATATTATCCGCAAACAGTTTTTCTCCCTGCAAACCGATGATCGTATGATAATATTCTGCTTCCGTTTCTTTTTCTGCTTCTGACGACACAAGGATATACGGCATATTTTTTAATTCCTGCACGGTAACTTTATCCAAAGAGGAAAGCGGATTTCTGCCGGCAATCTCTATATGTGTCACAGAAGAAGTGAGGAGCATATTTATAAATTCACCTGAAAATGCCCTGCGCTGGTCATTAAATGCCAGATCTATTTCATTTTTTAAAAGCATATGATACAGCTCGTCGTGGTTGCCATAGGAAACCTCCACCGGAATATCCGGGTATTTCCCTGTAAATTCCTCCAATGCCAGATGGAATTCCTGCCCGCTGTAGCATCGCAAGAATCCCACCTTCAAACACTCCTGTTCCCCCCCTGCCAGTCTTGTGGCTTCCCTGACGATCTGCTCATAATCGGCAACCAGCACCAAACTCTTTTTATAGAAAAACTCCCCTGCGGGTGTCAGTTCAAACTTACGTTTTTTTCTTTCCAGCAATGGAAACCCCAACTCCCTTTCCAATGCCTGTATCTGCTGTGATATGGCAGATTGTGAGATGTTGCACTCATACGCCGCTTCTGAAAAGCTGTTATGCTTTATAACGGCCTGAAAATATTTTATCTGTCTTAACATGACATTCTCCTCTATACCGCACTTATTCGCCCAACGATCCGCTTCACCTCCGGAAGATACATCCTCCCGAACAAATTCAGATGATTCAGAAGATGATAAAGATTGTACACATCACGGCGGCGTTCGTACCCCGGCTGCAGAGGCGCCGCTTCCTGATAGGCTTCATAAAAGGCAGGCGGGAATCCCCCGAAAAGCTCTGTCATTGCGATATCCGCTTCAGCATGGCCCACATAAACCGCAGGATCAATCAACCATGCACTACCGTCATTTCCCGTGATCACATTTCCTCCCCACAGATCACCATGCAGCAGAGACGGATACTCCGGTTCCACAAGCATTTCATCCACATGATCGAGAAATCGGATAATTCTTCTCTGATCCTCTCTGTCGAAATAGGGCGCGGCATCTTGAAACTGGGGTTCTAGGCGACAATCTCGAAAGAAGCTTGTCCAACTGTCGCGCCCTGTATTAATCTGGTCGTGCCTGCCAATATAATTGTTGGAGTCAAACCCATACTTCCCGTCAGAAACCAATCCGGCTGTCGATGCCCGATGCATGTCCGCCAGCTGCCTTGCAAAATCCTCCCAATAATTTCTGTTGCGGCCTTCACCGGAGATAAACTCCAATAGCAAAAAGGAATAGCCGCCTCTGCCCTCGTCTGTTCCCACACCAAGAATATGTGGCGTGCCAATGGCCTTTGTCCGGGCAATAG
>CAMWMO010000053.1 GCA_947175305.1 uncultured Lachnospiraceae bacterium | reverse complement strand
ATGGCAGCAGTGCGGACATTGGATGATCTTAAAAATAAAGGATTTAATGTGGAAGAAGGGATCCGGTTATGCGGGGGAGATGAGGAGATCTACATGGAGGTGATCTGGGCCGCGATGATGGAAGGCCGGGAAAAGATACCGTTGATCCGAAAAGTATATGGGGAAGGTGATCTCGAGCGCTATCAGATCGAGGTGCATGGTTTGAAAAACGCCATGAAATCTATCGGAGCCAACTACCTTTCACAGCTGGCAGGAGAGCAGGAGCAGGCGGCGAAGATGGAGAATTATGCAGTGATGAAAGTGGGCGTGGAGGAATTGCTGGAGCAGTATCAGATCGTAGTGGATGCGTTGGCAGAGCTTTTAGGCGAGTGATACACGGTTTACATAAAATGCCCGGTCGCGAAAGACCGGGCATTTACTGTGTCCGAGTGAGAGAACGGGATCATTGGATGACTTTCTCGGCGTAGGTGGTGTCCACCAGATCGGCATAGGGTACTCTGCCGTCCAGCTCGCCCGCTTCCTCCAGAATGTTTTCCAGGAGAGTGAAGCTGTCCTCCGTGAAGATCAGGTCGGCTTTCCAGGTATCCTGAGAGGCGTACCGGTTCACGATAGTCTCTATGGTGGCAAGCTCTGTTCCTTCAAATTGGGGAGCGATCACCTTGGCGATCTCCGCGGCGGAATGTGTCTGTACATAGTCCATACCCTTTTGCAGCGCGCGGGTGAAGGCCTCTATCACATCGGGGTTCTTCTCGATATAGCTCTTTCTGGCGCTGAAAGCGGTGTAGGGCACATAACCGGAATCCTCGCCCAGGGAAGCGACCACATAGCCGTCGCCCTTTTGCTCCAAAGAGGTGGCGTGAGGCTCGAACTCCACCGAAAAATCCCCCTGTCCGCCGGAAAACGCGGCTGCGGTGGAGCCGAAGTCGATGCTCTGGTCGATGGACAGGTCGTTTACGGGATCGATGTCATTTTTCTTTAAGATATATTCAAACACCATTTCGGGCATACCGCCTGCGCGTCCGCCAAGTACCTCCTTGCCGATCATCATATCCCAGCTGAAGTTTTCTATCGGTTCTCTGGACACGAGAAAATTTCCTGCCCGCTGGGTGAGCTGGGCGAAATTTACCGCGTAATCGGTGGCGCCTTCCTTGTAAGTATAGATGGTACTCTCGCTGCCCATAAAACCGATGTCGGCTTCTCCGGTCAGAAGCGCGGTCATGGTCTTATCGGCGCCGAAACCGGTCACCAGGGTCAGGTCGATCCCTTCCTGTGCAAAATAGCCCTCCTCGATCGCCACATACATGGGCGCGTAGAAGATGGAGTGGGCTACCTCATTCAGCACTACGGGAGTTTTTTCGGATGAAGAAGAGGCGGCGCCGCCTTCCGGTTTGCTGCCACAGCCTGCAAGTGTGGCTGCGACCAGGAGCACCGTCAGTAATAAACTGCCTGCTTTTTTCATGATCCTCCTCGGATTGCCGTAAGCGATGGGCAATCCCTAAAAGACATATTTGTTATAGCCTATGCGGAGCCGGGAGGGCATGTGCATCGGTTTTTTAGAAAAAAGCGCTTTTACTAAAAACCGTTTTTTCAAAAAACAGCTTTCTTTTTTGAAGATAAGATGGTATACTGATTACGTTGTAAATCTGCAGGCGTAGTTCATCGGTAGAATACAAGCTTCCCAAGCTTGGGAGGGGGGTTCGATTCCCCTCGCCTGCTCTCTTGTTTGAGTAAGGAAAACCAGTACAATGGTTTTCCTTATTGTTTTATGCGCAGGGGTGTGGAGGACAAAAGAGATGTGGATCTGGCTGGTCTTATTGTACGGCGTCTTAAAGGGCGTGCGAGAGATTGTAAAGAAGAAGGCGTTGGAACAAAACTCTACCATAGAGGTATTGTTTATGTATACTTTCCTGTCTTTTCTGATAGTTTTGCCCTCGGCAAAACTGGCGGTGGGAGTGGAACCCCGCTTTTATCTCTATATCGCCATGAAATCTTTCGTGATCTTTCTGGCGTGGATGTTCAGTTTTCGGGCAATCAAAAGAATGCCGATCAGTCTTTACGGGGTTCTGGATCTGTCCCGCGTGCTCTTTGCCTCCCTGCTGGGCGTAGTTGTGCTGCAGGAGGTTCTGGGAGTCTTTCAGGTCATCGGTCTTGTACTGGTGTCGGCGGGACTGCTTCTTTTAAAATACCGTCCGGGGAGCGTGAGAGAGGCGGTGGATCTCTCCGGGGAGGCCGTGGAAGTCAGGTATGTGGTGATGGCTTTTGCTTCCTGTCTGTTAAATGCGCTGTCGGGACTGTTGGATAAGATTCTGATGCGGGATATCACCAGTTCCCAGCTGCAATTCTGGTATCTGCTCTTTCTGACGTTGTTTTATCTGCTCTTTATTCTGTTTACACGCACCAGTGTGAACTGGAAGAAGGCCGTCTGCAATAAATGGGTCTGGCTTTTGAGCCTGCTCATCGTTATCGCGGACAGAGCCCTCTTTGTGGCAAACGGTATGGAGGGGAGCCGGATCACGGTGATGACTCTGTTAAAACAGGCGGGCTGTGTGGTGACGATCCTGGCGGGAAGATTTCTGTTTAAAGAGAAGAATACGGCGCACAAGCTGGTCTGTGCAACGGTTATCATTGCAGGGATCGTGATCGGCGTTTTGTAGTGCCGTGCCGGGGATAAAAATGTTGTCGTTGGACATTATGGTGTGCTATACTAAATAGGCATGATGAGACATTTCAAAAGGTAAGGAGAGAAAAATGGGCTTTATAAAAAATCAGTTTTCCAGTGTGATCGAGTGGAATGAGAACGGCGAGGGTGTTTTGTTCTATAAATTTCAGAATCAGGAGATTAAAAAAGGTTCCCGCTTGATCATTCGTCCGGGGCAGGATGCGATCTTTATGTACAATGGCAGGGTAGAGGGCATCTTTGAGGAGGAGGGCGACTACGATATCGAGTCGGACATCATTCCCTTCCTGACCACGTTAAAGAGCTTTAAGTTCGGATTCAGCACCCCTCTTCGTGCGGAAGTGCTCTTTATCAACACCAAAGAACTTTTAGTCAAATGGGGAACGAAAAATGCAATCAATCTGCCGGCTCCTGGCCTTCCCGGCGGTATGCCGATCCGTGCCTTCGGCACGTTTAACTGCAGGGTGGCGCAGCATGATGTGGTGATTGATAAGCTGGCGGGGATCCGCCAGATCTATACGGTAGGGGATGTAAAGGAGCGCATCATTGCAAGCCTGGATCAGCTGCTCATGAGCTGGATCAGCAAAGAGGGCAGGGATATGTTCAACCTGCAGATGGATGCGAGAAATATCGCGAAGGGGATTGAGGGCGAGCTCGATGCAGATATGAGAACCCTCGGCATTGCCATCTCAGGCTTTACCATCGAGAGCTTCTCCTATCCGGAGGAAGTCCGGAAGATGCAGGAGAAGGCGGCGGCGCAGTCCATGGTGGGCGATATGAATAAATACACCCAGATGGCGGCGGCGGATTCTATGGGAAAAGGCGGCGGTGGCGGCGCGGGCATGGCTTCCGATATGGTAGGCTTGCAGATGGGCATGGCTATCGGACAGCAGATGGTGAACCAGATGAACATGAACGGCAGCGGTGCGGCGGCTCCTGCACAGGGACAGCCCGGTGCACAGGCAGGAGCAGGGCCTAAGTTCTGTCCGAACTGCGGTACGCCCACGACGGGTTCCAAATTCTGCGGCAACTGCGGCAATCAACTGTACTGACGTACAGTTATTATGCACACATGCAGCAAGCTGCATGGCGCGTGTACGGACAGCGCAGCAAGTGCGCAGTCCTGATTGGAGATTTGAGGACAAGTTGACATGAGTATATATGACACATTAAATGACAGACAGAAGCAGGCCGTCATGCAGATTGACGGCCCTGTGCTGATTTTGGCGGGCGCCGGTTCCGGTAAGACCCGTGTTTTGACACATAGGGTGGCATACCTGATTGATAAGGCGGGTGTGGCGCCTTATCATATTTTAGCGATCACCTTCACCAACAAGGCGGCGGGAGAGATGCGGGAGCGTGTGGATCAGATCGTTGGCTTTGGCGCGGAGCAGGTGTGGGTATCCACATTTCACTCCACCTGTGTGCGGATCCTGCGCAGATACATAGACAGACTTGGCTATGACAATCACTTTACTATCTACGATGCGGATGATCAGAAGGGGATCATGAAGGAGGTCTGCAAGAAGCTGCAGATCGACACCAAAATGCTCAAGGAGCGCACCATCTTAAATGCCATTTCCTCGGCGAAGGATGAGCTGATCGACCCGCAGGAATATGAGATGCAAAACGGTTTCGACTATAATGGCGGCAAGATCGCTAAAGCTTACCGGGAGTATCAGGAGACATTAAAGAAGAATAACGCTCTGGACTTTGACGATCTGATCATGAAGACAGTGGAGCTTTTCAAGACGGATGCCCAGGTGCTTGCCGGGTATCAGGATCGTTTCCGCTATATCATGGTGGATGAGTACCAGGATACCAACACCGCCCAGTTTGAGCTGATCAGGCTGCTGGCGGACGGACACAGGAATCTCTGTGTGGTGGGAGACGACGATCAGTCTATCTATAAATTCCGGGGCGCCAATATCCGCAATATTTTGGATTTTGAGAAGGTATATCCGGAGGCCTGCGTCGTGAAGCTGGAGCAGAATTACCGCTCTACCAAGATGGTGCTGGATGCGGCCAATGCGGTGATACAGAACAATACGGGACGCAAGGATAAGGCGCTGTGGACGGACAAGACGGAGGGGGAGCGGATCCATTTCAGACAGTTTGACACAGCCTATGAGGAGGCGGAGTATATCGCCGGTGATGTGGCGAAGAAGAAACGGAAAGGTCAGGTCTCCTACGGAGACTGTGCCGTACTTTACCGCACCAATGCACAGTCCCGGCTTTTGGAGGAACGATTCATCATGGAGGGGATTCCCTATGATGTGATCGGCGGCACGAATTTTTATGCCAGACGGGAGATCAAGGATGTGCTGGCGTATCTGAAAACCATCGACAACGGCAGGGATGATGTGGCGGTGAAACGGATCATCAACCTGCCCAGGCGGGGGATCGGCGCGACCACGATCCTGCGGGTGCAGGAGTATGCGGATGAGAGAGAAATAAGCTTTTATGACGCGCTTCGCGAGGCGGATCAGATCATGACCATCGGCCGGAGTGCGGTCAAGTTAAAGCCCTTTGTGACGATGATACAGAGCTTTCGGAGCAAAACAGAATTTTTCAGTCTGGAAGAGCTGGTGAAGGATGTGCTGGAGACCACGGGCTATCTGAAAGAGCTGGAGGAGTCCGACGAGGAGGATGCGGCGGACCGGATCGAGAATATTCAGGAGCTGGTCAATAAAGTGGTGGCCTTTGAGGCGGAACGGGATGAACCTGCTGCGTTAAGCGAATTTCTGGAGGAAGTGGCTCTGGTGGCGGATATTGACCGGGTAGAAGGGGAGAATGACAGAGTGCTCCTTATGACGCTGCACAGTGCCAAGGGACTGGAATTTAAGCATATCTATCTGGCAGGGATGGAGGACGGCGTGTTTCCCAGCTATATGACCATCACTTCGGATGATCCCATGGAGATCGAGGAGGAACGGCGGCTGGCTTATGTGGGCATCACCAGAGCCAGAGAGGATCTGACCCTCACCTGTGCCAAGCAGCGCATGATCCGGGGAGAGACACAGTATAATCCGGTCAGCCGGTTTGTCCGTGAGATCCCGCCGCTTCTTTTGGACAACAAGCCGTTTTCTCCGAAGCCGAGAGAGCGGGAAGTCTATCAGGAGGACTCCAGAGAGCAGAGCCGTCTTCGTGCGAAGCCTTTTGCGGCAGCAGCCAGACCGCTTGCTCCGGCAAAGCCCTATGCAGCTTCACCGAGTGCTTATACAGCCAGAGAAAAGCCGAAAGCGGTTCCTATCAGACGTGGGGGAGGGAAAGCGCCGCTTACCGTGGGGACGAATCCCTTTGGAACGGGAAATGCGGTAAAATCGTCTGCAGAGCCCGTACCTGCCGGCAGACTGGGGTATGCGGAGGGAGACCGGGTTCGCCATGCCCGTTACGGGGAGGGCACCGTGATGAAGATCGAACCGGGTCCCAGAGACAGTCAGGTAACGGTGGTCTTTGACGAGGCGGGACAAAAGATCATGTACGCCGGGTTCGCCAAACTGCAAAAGGTGTGAGATATGGTAAAATTTTCATAAATAAAACAGTCAACTGTGGTAAAATCTTAAAGAATATGATATATTATAGAACAGAGACGTGCAGGGCGCGGTCACAATGTATGGGAAAGAGAGGGTTACGGGATGACGAAGAAGGAGATTTTGAATAAATTGGATGAGATCATGGATAACGCTGGCGTGAATGAACTCCTTGGAAGAAAGCATGAGGAGAAGAAATGTAATAAGCTTCTGTGGGTGTTTGCCGTGATCGGTGCGGTTGCAGCAGTGGCTGCCATTGCTTACGCAGTGTACCGTTATCTGACGCCGGATTATCTGGAGGATTTTGAGGACGATTTCGACGATGATTTTGACGACGACTTTTTTGAAGATGAGGACGACGATGAGGAGACGGAAGCATAAGACCTTCCGAATATGAGATTGCGTTTAGCGGGCGCAGAATGCCGGGCATTCTGCGCCTGTTCGATTGCAGAAACAGGAGATAGAGGCGGATGAAAAAAGGACAGATCATAGAGGGTGTGGTAGAGCGGATCGATTTCCCTAATAAGGGAATCGTGGTCGGCGAAGAGGGAACCTGTACCGTAAAAAATGCGCTGCCCGGACAGAAGGTCCGGGCGGTGATCAATAAGGCGCGGAATGGAAGATATGAGGGCAGACTCCTGGAAGTGCTGGAGGCATCTCCTGAGGAGACCGAAAGTCCCTGTGCCCATTTTGGCGCCTGCGGCGGCTGTACCTATCTGTCTTTTCCTTACGAAGAGAGCCTGGCGATCAAGGAGGGACAGGTGAAACGACTGCTTCTGCCGGCGCTTGCTTCACAGAAGACACCTTGCCGGTTTGAGCAGATCAAGGGGAGCCCCCGGATCTTTGGCTACCGCAATAAAATGGAGTTTACCTTCGGTGATGAAGTGAAGGACGGCCCGCTTTCTCTGGGAATGCACAAAAGAGGCAGCTTTTATGATATTGTGTCGGTGACGGACTGCCGGATCGTGGAGGAGGACTATCGCAGAATACTCACCTGCACTCGGGATTTTTTTCGGAGCAGGCAGGAGGCGGGAGAGCCGGCAGCTTTTTATCATCGTCTGCGCCATGAAGGCTATCTGCGGCATCTGGTGGTGCGCCGGGCGGCAAGGACCGGAGAGATTCTGGCGGCTCTTGTGACCACCACACAGACGGCGGGCTTTGCGGAGGAGGAGCTTCTTGCCAAATGGCGGGAGGAGATACTCGGCCTGTCTCTTTCCGGAGAGGTAGTAGGGCTTCTGCATGTGAAAAACGATTCTCAGGCGGACGTGGTGCAAAGTGATGAGACGGAAATTTTGTATGGACGGGATTATTTTTACGAGGAGCTTCTCAGCCTGAAATTCAAGATATCCCTTTTCTCCTTTTTCCAGACAAACAGCCTGGGGGCGGAGCTTCTCTACGAGACGGCGAGAGACTATATTCTGGGCTGCCTGATCCAGGGACAGACGGTCTATGATCTCTACAGCGGTACCGGTACCATAGCGCAGATGCTGGCACCGGTGGCGGGGGAGGTCATCGGCGTGGAGATCGTGGAGGAGGCCGTTTTGGCTGCAAGGGAAAACGCAGAACTAAATGGTTTACATAACTGTAAATTTCTGGCGGGAGATGTGCTGAAAGTCCTGGATGAGAT
>CAMWMO010000052.1 GCA_947175305.1 uncultured Lachnospiraceae bacterium | reverse complement strand
CATGTGCATCTCCTACTCGGGACGCTGCCTTCTCAGCAATTATTTTACGGGGCGTGATGCGAATCATGGCGCCTGCACCCATCCGTGCCGCTGGAAATATGCGCTGATGGAGGAGACCAGGCCGGGAGAATATCTGCCCGTCTATGAGAACGACAGGGGGACTTATATTTTTAACTCCAAGGATCTGAATATGATCGAACATATCCCGGAGCTGATCGAGGCGGGAATCGACAGCTTTAAGATAGAGGGCAGGATGAAGACGGCGCTCTATGTGGCGACGGTGGCGCGCACCTATCGCCGGGCGATTGACGATTATCTGGAATCGGAAGAGAAATATCGGGCCAACATGGACTGGTATCGCGCGGAGATCGCCAAATGTACTTACCGGAAATTTACCACCGGCTTTTATTTTGGAAAGGCCGATGAAAATACGCAGATCTATGATGAGAGCACCTATGTGAACGAGTACATTTATCTGGGGATCGTGGGAGAACTGGTGCCGGAGCCCCATGGCAATGGCGGTGAGGCGCGTATGTGCGCCCGCTTTGAGCAGCGCAACAAGTTCAGCGTGGGAGATGCCATTGAGATCATGAAGCCGGACGGTACGAATGTTCCGGTGCAGGTGCTTGCCATGTACAATGAGGATGGGGAGGCGGTGGAATCCTGCCCTCATCCGAAACAGATCATAGATGTGAGACTGTCTGAGCTGCCCGGGGCTGGAGATATTCTGCGGGTGGAGAAAGAGCATAATATGTAATGTTTTTGGAAAAAAACAATATTGGGGTTGCAATTTACAGAAAAGTAGAGTATCTTAAATACAGAAATTGTATACAGGTATTCAGAACGAGGGCGTTCCAAAAAGCATTTTTTGGGGCGCATTTTTTCACACGTTCTGTAAAATGAGGAGGAAAATTATGAGCGAAAAATTCAATGTGGAAGAGATTTTTGCAAAGAATGTGTTCACGCTCGGCAAGATGCAGGAGCGTCTGACGAGGAGTGCCTACAAAGAAGTGGTCAAGGTTATGAACGAGGGCGGAGAGCTGTCCATGAGCACCGCAAACATTGTCGCTAAGGCGATGAAGGACTGGGCGGTAGAGAGCGGCGCGACCCACTATACGCACTGGTTCCAGCCGCTCACCGGTATTACGGCTGAGAAGCACGACGCTTTCGTGTCCCATCCCGATGACCTGGGCAAGATGCTGACGGAGTTCTCCGGCAAGGAGCTGATCAAGGGTGAGCCGGACGCGTCCTCCTTCCCCTCCGGCGGTCTGCGGGCTACCTTCGAGGCGAGAGGCTACACGGCGTGGGATATTACCTCCCCCGCGTTTTTGAAAGAGTCCGGTTGCGGAACGATCCTCTGTATTCCCACCGCATTCTGTTCTTACACAGGCGAAGCGCTGGATAAGAAGACTCCTTTGCTGCGCTCCATGGAAGCGTTGAGTCAGCAGGCGCTGCGTATCGTGCGTCTGTTCGGCAACACGGAGGCGACCAAGGTGACGGCTTCCGTAGGCCCGGAACAGGAATATTTCCTGGTGGATAAAGATTTGTATATGAAGAGAACGGATCTGATGTTCTCCGGCCGTACATTGTTCGGCGCACCGGCACCCAAAGGCCAGGAGATGGAGGATCACTACTTCGGCGTTATCAGAGAGCGTGTGGGCGCGTTCATGAAGGATTTGAACAAGGAGCTCTGGAAGCTGGGCGTGACAGCGAAGACCCAGCACAACGAGGTGGCTCCCGCGCAGCATGAGCTGGCACCCATCTATGAGACCGCTAATATTGCGGTGGATCACAACCAGATCGTTATGGAGACCATGAAGAGAGTGGCTATACAGCACGACATGCGTTGCCTCCTTCACGAGAAGCCTTATGCCGGCGTGAACGGTTCCGGTAAGCACGACAACTGGTCCATCACCACGGATAACGGCGTGAATCTGTTGGATCCCGGCGATACCCCCAACGAGAATGTGCAGTTCCTTCTGGTGCTGGCCTGCATCCTGAAGGCGGTGGATACCCATGCGGATCTGCTTCGCCAGTCCGCATCCGATGTGGGAAATGACCACAGACTCGGCGCTAACGAGGCTCCTCCGGCTATTATCTCCGTTTTCCTGGGCGAGCAGCTTGAGGACGTGGTGACACAGCTGATCGAGACGGGGCAGGCAACCTCTGTCAAAGAAGGCGGCACGCTTCAGACGGGCGTGAGCACTCTGCCCGATTTCCAGAAGGACGCGACGGACAGAAACAGGACATCGCCCTTCGCTTTCACGGGAAATAAATTCGAGTTCCGCATGGTAGGTTCCTCAGACTCGATCGCCAGCCCGAACACGACCCTGAATGCGATCGTGGCGGAGGCGTTCTGTGAGGCGGCTGATATTCTGGAGGCGGCGGAGGATAAGGAGCTTGCGATTCATGACCTGATCAAAGAATATATGACGAAGCATCAGAGGATCATTTTCAACGGCAACGGTTACGCTGACGAGTGGGTGGCGGAAGCGGAAAGAAGAGGACTTCCCAACATTAAGTCTATGATCGAGGCGGCGGAGACGCTCACCACGGATAAGGCGGTGAAGCTGTTTGAGAAGTTTGGTATCTTTACAAAGGTGGAATTAGAGTCCCGCGAGGAGATCATCTACGAGACATATGCAAAGAGTATCAATATCGAGGCGCTTACCATGATCGATATGGCGGGCAAGCAGATCATTCCCGCAGTGGTACGCTATACGAAGGAGCTTGCTGACACGGTGAATGCGGTAAAGAATGCCGGTGCGGATGCGTCCACACAGGATGATCTTTTACGGGAGGTGTGCACGAAGCTGACGGTAATGCAGACGGCGCTGACGAAACTGCAAAAGGCGGAGAAAGAGGCCTCTGCGATCACGGATGTTAAAAAACAGGCGTTCTTTTATAAGGACACGGTACGGGTCATCATGGACGAACTGCGTGCACCGGCGGATGAGCTGGAGATGATCGTAGATAAGGAATATTGGCCGATCCCGACCTATGGCGAATTGATGTTTGAGATCTAATTTACATTTTTTAAAAAAATTAGGAAAAAGGGCTTGTCAAATTGCCCTTTTTCCTATATAATCCTTAATTGTTGATGGGCTATCGCCAAACGGTAAGGCAACGGACTCTGACTCCGTCATTTCAAGGTTCGAATCCTTGTAGCCCAGCTAGTGACCCCGATAGATAAGATCTGTCGGGGTTTTCTGCACTGCATGGGGGCATGAAATATGACAGACCTGATTGACAGCCTGGCGGCGGGAAATGACCTTTCCGACGATGAGTGGCGGTTTTTGATTGAGGGAGATTATGACAGGCAGCGCCTTTTCGACAGGGCAGATAAAGTGCGCAGACAATATTACGGGACGGATGTCTATATCAGAGGATTGATAGAGATTTCCAGTTTTTGCAAAAATGACTGTCTCTACTGCGGTATCCGCAGGAGCAATGTGAACGCCGAACGCTACAGGCTCTCCGAAGAGGAAATATATGCCTGCTGCGCGCAGGGATATGAGCTGGGTTTCCGTACCTTTGTGCTGCAGGGCGGAGAGGATGCCTATCACACAACAGAGTGGGTGGAGGAAGTTGTTTCTGCCATCAAAGCAAAATATCCCGACTGTGCGGTGACGCTCTCTCTGGGAGAGCGGCCGCGGGAGGATTATGAGATCTGGTATAAGGCGGGGGCCGACCGTTATCTGTTGCGGCATGAGACAGCGTCCCGCCCTCACTATGAGAAACTGCACTCGTCGCAGCAAAATTATAAATATCGCATGTTATGCTTACAGAGTCTGAAACAGATCGGCTATCAGACGGGCGCAGGCTTTATGGTGGGATCCCCCTTTCAGAGTACGGACGATCTGATTGCGGACATGCGTTTTCTGCGGGAGTTTCAGCCTCACATGGTGGGAATCGGTCCCTTCATTCCACACCACGACACGCCCTTTGCAGCGTGGCCGCAGGGAACTTTGGAGCAGACGCTCACCATGGTGGCGCTCACCAGACTGACGCTTTCCCATGCGCTCATTCCTGCGACGACGGCGCTGGGCACGGTTCATCCGGAAGGGAGAGAACTGGGCTTGAAAGCGGGCGCTAATGTGGTAATGCCGAATTTATCTCCTGCGGCGGTGCGCGGTCAATATTCCCTCTACGACAATAAGATCTGTACGGGAGAGGAAGCGGCGGAATGTATCGAGTGCATGAAACGGCGCGTGACGGCAGCAGGGTATCAGATAGTGGTGGGCAGAGGAGATTGGGCGGACACCGTATGTGTTTAGCCGGGCAGCCCGCCAATCTATAAAAAACAGGTGTAATCAAAAGAAAGAAGGTATCATATGTACGATCCGAAATCATTGTGCGCGGATGAGTTTATCGATCATGAGGAAATTCAGGCAACGCTCGAGTACGCGGAGCATAACAAGAATAACAGGGCTTTGATTGATGAGATACTGGGGAAGGCGCGCCCCAGAAAAGAGGGAAATTCTACGGTGTGCGCAGGGCTTTCCCACAGGGAGGCGTCGGTGCTTCTTGCATGCGAGGACAAGGAAGTGCTGGAGAAGATTTACGCTCTGGCGGAGGAGATCAAGCTGGCCTATTATGGTAACAGGATCGTAATCTTTGCGCCCCTGTATCTTTCCAACTACTGTGTCAACGGCTGCGTATACTGCCCTTATCACAGTAAAAACAAGAATATTCCCAGAAAAAAGTTGACGCAGGAAGAGATTAAGCAGGAAGTAATCGCTTTGCAGGATATGGGACATAAGCGTCTTGCTATCGAGGCGGGGGAGGATCCGGTCAATAACCCTATTGAATATATTCTGGAATGTATCAAGACGATCTATTCTATTCAGCATAAAAACGGAGCGATCCGCCGTGTCAACGTAAACATTGCGGCTACTACGGTGGAGGAGTACCGTATGCTGAAGGAGGCGGGGATCGGCACCTACATCCTCTTTCAGGAGACCTATCACAAGGAAAGCTATTTAAATCTGCATCCCACGGGTCCCAAGCATGATTATAACTATCACACCGAGGCGATGGACCGCGCTATGGAAGGCGGGATCGATGATGTGGGATTGGGCGTGCTCTTCGGTCTGGAGCTGTATAAGTACGAATTTGCCGGACTTCTCATGCACGCGGAGCATCTGGAGGCCGTGCATGGCGTAGGGCCGCACACCATCAGTGTGCCGCGGATCAAGCGGGCTGACGACATCGACCCTTCTGCTTTTGACAATGGAATTGACGATGAAACTTTTGCGAAGATATGCGCTCTGATCCGTATCGCAGTTCCCTATACGGGAATGATCATCTCCACCAGGGAGAGTCAGGAAGTGCGGGAAAAGGTGATCCGCCTTGGCGTATCCCAGGTTTCCGGGGGTTCCAGAACTTCTGTAGGAGGTTATACGGAGGAAGAGCGTCCCACGGACACGGAGCAGTTCGATGTGTCCGACCAGAGGACATTGGATGAGGTGGTCAAGTGGCTGATGGAGCTTGGCTATATTCCTTCCTTCTGTACGGCCTGCTATCGGGAAGGCAGGACAGGCGACCGCTTTATGAGTCTGTGTAAGACAGGACAGATCCAGAACTGCTGTCATCCGAATGCGCTGATGACGCTGAAGGAGTATCTGATGGACTATGCCTCCGAGGAGACAAAGGCGGCGGGTGAGGCGCTGATTCGGGCGGAGCTTGCCAATATCCCGAAGGAGCAGGTGAGAGAGATTGCCAAAGAGCATCTGCAGAAGATCGAGGAAGGAATACGGGACTTTAGATTTTAACCGAAGAAAATTTCTACGAAATTATCTTCTCGAGCTTCGCTTCGCGAATCTCGGCGTTTGGGAAAGGCAGGATATCATATGGGTATGAACAACACACCCGCAGGAGAACGGGTGCATATCGGGTTTTTCGGAAGACGCAACGCAGGCAAATCCAGCCTCTTAAATGCAGTGACGGGACAGGAGCTGGCGGTGGTCTCGGAGATCGGCGGAACTACTACGGACCCGGTGTATAAGGCGATGGAGCTTCTTCCTATGGGGCCGGTCATGATGATCGATACGCCCGGCTTCGACGACGAGGGGACGCTTGGCGAGCAGCGGATCAAGAAGACGGTGCAGGTGTTGGAAAAGACGGACGCAGCAGTGCTGGTGGTGGACGCTGTCGAGGGAAAAAGCGCCTGCGATGACGAGCTGGAGACACTTTTCAAAGAACATGAGATACCATATATTATAGTCTATAATATAAAGAGCGCAGAGAAAAAACAAGCGGCTCCGGAGGAGACATTTGTTTTTTCTGCGCCTTTAGCGAGCAAATGTCCGATGCAATCGGACATAGAGCGCGATAGCGCGGATTTGCGAGCAAATATAACAAATGTTATCTATGTAAATGCACAGACCGGAGCGGGCATTCACGAATTAAAAGAAAAAATTGCGGCTCTGGTTCCTGCTGGGAAATCCCGGCCTCTGGCCTCAGATCTGGTGAAGCCGTTGGATGTGGTGGTGCTGGTGGTGCCCATTGACTCGGCGGCTCCCAGGGGACGGCTGATTTTACCACAGCAGCAGGTGATAAGAGATCTTCTGGAGGTGGGCGTGGTCACGATTGTGGTGCGGGAGAGCGAATTGGAGCAAACTCTGGCCAAACTGCCCGAGAAGCCGGCCTTTGTCATCACGGACAGCCAGGCATTTGAGGAAGTGGCGGCGGTAGTGCCTGCCGATGTGCCGCTTACCTCTTTTTCCATTCTGATGGCGCGTTATAAGGGATTTTTGAAAATGGCGGTGGAGGGCGTACGGGCCATTGACCGCCTGCAGGACGGCGACCGCGTGTTGATTGCCGAGGGCTGTACCCATCACAGACAATGTGATGATATCGGGACGGTAAAGATTCCCCGCTTTTTGAAACAGTACACAGGCAGGGAGCTTGTCATAGAGACTTCCTCCGGCATGGGCTTTCCGGAGGATCTGACGCCCTATGCGCTGATTATCCATTGCGGCGGCTGTATGCTGAATGAGAGAGAAGTGCTCAGACGGATGCGCTTTGCAGACAGACAGGGCGTGCCGGTCACCAATTACGGCATTGCCATCGCACAGATGAAAGGGATTCTCGGAAGGAGCATCGAATATGTACACATTTGACAGCAGAGTGCGGTATAGCGAGGTGGGAGAGGACGGCTGCCTGAGTTTACAGTCGCTTCTTGACTACTTTCAGGACTGTTCCACCTTTCACTCGGAAGATATCGGGCTTGGCATGGAATATCTGCAAAATATTAAGCGGGTGTGGCTTTTGTCCGCCTGGCAGATCTGTATCGAACGGTATCCTTGTTTGAATGAGCGCATTGTGATCGGTACGTCGCCCTATGAGTTTCGCAGCTTTATGGGATGCCGTAACTTCCTGATGCGGACCGAGGCGGGGGAGGTGCTGGCCTATGCCAATTCCATATGGACGCTGATGGATACGGAAGCCATGCGGCCCGCGAAGCCTACACAGGAGATGATCGACGGCTATGTGCTGGAGGAGAAATACCCGATGGACTATGCACCCAGAAAGATCACGATGCCTGCGGACGGAGAGGAGAGGGAGCCCTTTACGGTAAAACTCCATCATCTGGACACGAACCACCATGTCAACAACGGGCAGTATGTGCGCATGGCGATGGAATATATACCCACAGACTTTAGGATCCGCCAGCTGCGCGTGGAGTATAAGAGCCAGGCGGTGCTGGGCGATGAGATCCGGCCCGTGGTGTGCGGTCAAGAGAATGGCGGCGTGTACACGGTATCCCTGAATACCAGGGAAGGAAATCCGTACTGCATTGTGGAGCTGTCCAAGTGAGGAAGGAAAACAGATGATTCGATTAGGTGAGATACAGAAACTGCAGATTGCTAAAAAGG
>CAMWMO010000051.1 GCA_947175305.1 uncultured Lachnospiraceae bacterium | reverse complement strand
GATTTCGTTGCCGCATGGGATAGAATATGGAAGACGCTCGCTATCATACCGAGCTGCGTACCCATACCGATTCCCATGTAAATATAGCCGATCTGCGCTACCGATGAGAAAGCGATCATCCGGCGGATATCATTTTCCTTAATGGCGCTCAGGGAGCCGAAGATCATGCCCATCAGACCGAAGACAAAGAGGACGTCAATGATCCGTGTATTGTCAAAGATATCGAAGCCGATGACCCGGTAAATAATCTTGATGAGCAGGAAGATATACCCTTTTGAAACCAGACTGGAGAGGATCGCCGCGGAGGATACCGTGGAGTAGCCGTAGGCATCCGGCAGCCAGGCATGGAAAGGGAACAGGGCACTCTTGATACAGAGGCCGATGCACATCAGGGCTATGGAGACAATAAGCGGTATCTGGTATTCCCCGTTTGCCACGAGCAGGCTCACCGATTCCTTGATATTGCTCATCAGAAGGTGGCCTGTCAGGTCATACATGATACAGAGGCCAAAGAGCAGCAGACCGGAGCCTAAAAGACTCATGATCATGTAGCGCACAGCCGCCACGATAGTACGGCCAACCTGTCGGATCATGATCAGGCCGCAGGCGGAAATCGTATTGATCTCCACGAAAACATAGGCCGTGAACATATCGTTGGTATAGACCAGTGCAAGCAGCGAGCTTAACAGCAGATTCACCAAAATGTAGTATAAATTGTGTTTGGTCGCCACCACTTCTCCATAGAGCTTGTGAGCGCCGCCCGACATGGACAGATACATGATGATGCAGAAGAAGAGGGCCATGCCCGCTTCCAGTACGCCTGCGCGGATCTCGTTGCCCCAGGGAGCCGGGAAGTGGCCCATCCAGTAGATGAAGGATTCCCCTGTCTGGAGCAGATAAAGTAAAAGCACCGCCGACATAACGCCAATCACGGCGATCACGACACGGTTTACGACCTTAGCAGCTTTTCCCGGGAGCACAGAACAGATCGTGCCGGAAAAGAGGCTTAACAGGATTGAGAAGAAGGGGAAATTACAGATAAAGTTCATACTTATTTACCCTCCTTTTTCAAGAGCGTGGATATCTCGTCCAGATCCAGTGTGTGATATCGCATATAAAGGCGGATCGTCAGGGACAGCATCAGGGCCGTCACCGACACGGAAACCACAATACCGGTGAGCACAAGACCGCTGGGGATCGGGTTGATGTAGGCCTCGGTGCTGGTCACCCCGTCCACCACAATGGGGGCTACCCGTCCGGCGATGTATCCTTTTTCCGCCAGGAACAGATAGATCGCACTGTCCATGATATTTAAGCCGATGATCTTCTTGATCAGATTGTTCTGCAAAAGCAGATTGGTAAAGCCGATACAAAACAGAATGGCGGATACGGCTTCCCCGTAGTTTGTGAATAAATTGGGACCCATTCTAAAATCCTCCTTTTCGGAACATAGCGTAGAAGGCGTAGATCGTGCAGGCGACCACCAGCCCAACGGCAATGTTCAGGGGCAGGATCAGGCCGCTTGAGAGGATCGCGCCGGGCGTACCCTTCGGAATCACACTGTGGAGCTGATTTGCCCCTGTGTAAAAAGAGTAGCTCTTAGCCAGACAGTAGAAGGAGAGGGAGAAAAAGCACACCCATTTGTAAGTCTTTTCCGTAAAAAACCGCTCTGTCTTTGCAAATCCAAAGGCATTTAAGTAGAGCACCAGACCGGCGCCGATGACAGCGCCGCCGGAAAAACCGCCGCCGGGCCCCAGATGGCCGTTTAAGATGATATAAATGCCGAAAATGATGATGATCGGTACCAGAAAGGTAGCCACAAGCTGTAGGATCGTGTCGTTTTTCGGCTCAAAAATACGGTCGTTAATGCCCTGGCTTCCCTTCTTATTCATGCGCAGCAGAATCAGCACCGTGATCGTCGCCACGAACAGGACGTGGGATTCTCCCAGTGTATCAAAGGCTCTGTAGTCCAGAATCATACCGGCTACGATATTTACCGCACCTGTTTCCTCCAGGCCGCTCTCGATGTAGCGCACAGCCACTTCGTTGTTGACCGGACGCTCAATGGTGCCTGTGGCGGGCAGATAGGAGACCGTTACAAGAAGCAGGGCAATCAGAAACAGACAAAACAGGATACTGGTGACATGGTACAGCCTTCGAAAAGCTTTCAGTTCAATATTATCCTCCGAGTAGACTCTGTCAAGGATAGCATCGTGTTCTTTTTCATGGCGCAGGATGGCCTCCTCGTCCACATGATATTCTTCCTGAGGGCGCATTTCCACCTCGCCCACATAAGGATCTTTCTCGCCGTGAAGCCATCTGAAGAAACGAAAGGCAAAGGTTTTTTGGTATTCTTCCGCGGATCTCTTTTTACTCATCCTCTGACGCCTCCTTCTTTTCTGTCTCTATGATCTCAATGGCCTGGATTTTTTTCAGCATGACAAAGAAAAGGACACTGGTAATGCCTGCGCCCACGGCAGCCTCCGTGATGGCCAGGTCCGGGGATTCCAGACAGATCCAGAGTATGGACATGACCAGACTGAAGGACATATAGATCAGAATCGAGTTTAAAAGGTTTTTGGAAAAGCTGACGGAGATTGCACAGATGATTAAAATCCCCATCAAAATAATCTGAAAAGCGGTCATGACGTATGCGCCTCCTTTTCCGTTGCGGTTTCAGTGTCTTTCTTTGCGGCAAGCTCCTGTTCTAAAACAGCTACGTCCTCATAGATTTCGCAGTGTTCGGACAGGTTAGCGTTGGTGGCAACCTCTAACCTCGACAGGACGTGAGAGGAAACGGGGGAAGAAAACCACAGAAAGACGATGATAAAAAACAGCTTCAGCGTGGTAAAATTCACACCCGAAAAAATCATTAACCCGATCAGGCAGGAGCTGATACCTAATGTATCGCCCATAGCGGCAGCGTGCATTCTGTTTAAAACAAAATTAAAATGAAAGACACCGAACAGTTCTGTGAAGAAAATGACCATACCGGTCAACAAAAACAGGCTTCCGATCAGGAAGCGGATCCATTCAACTGCGCTCATCGGTTTCACCTTCCTTTCCAGCTTCCATATGGTGCTGCCGTTCCTCGTAAATACCTATATATACTTTGGAGAGCACTACTACGGCAAGAAAACTGATCATCGCATAGATCAGGCAGATATCTACCAGATAGCCCTCCTTAAGCATCAGTGCAAGAATGGAGATCATGACCATGACCATAGTACCCATCATGTTGACAGCCATCAGGCGGTCAGCTATGCGTGGACCTCTCACGGCGCGGATCAGGCAGACCAACAGCATAAAAGACAGAACGATCAATAATGTGATATAGAGAGTATGATAGATTTCCATTTCTAAACCTCCTCTATTTTTCTTAAAAGCTCTACAAATACGGAGGAAGAGATGCCCTCCGCCAGCTCCTTGTCAAGACAGTGCACCCTATATTCATTGTCTGTCAGAGTGACTGTGATCGTACCGGGTGTCAGGGTGATGGAATTAGCCAGGAGCACCCGCGCAAAAGTAGTATGCAGATCTGTTTTAAAACATACCACCGCAGGCTCCAGTTCATATTCGGCACTGTAGATCATTTTAAAGACAGTTAGATTGGCTTTCAGGATCTCCCAGATCAAAGTGAAGAGATACCGTATCAGAAGAGGCGCTTTTTTCCAGAAAAAGAGATCATATCGCAGCTTGTAGTTAAAGAATTTACACAAAAACCAATACATCACACCCGCAATGACTACGCCGAAGGCGGCAATCTCTGCGGTGAGCTGTCCGTTAAACATGACCCAGATCAAAAAAAACAGTACGAACATTTCTTCACTCCATTCTCTAAATTGAGTACGCAGGCACTCCGTTTTTTATTGTGTTTCTTCCTATTAAAAAGGGAGTTTATTTGAACGATGATATTATGGACCTAAAATTTGGAAGTGTCAAGAGGTTTTTGCTTGTTATCAGGAAGGGAATCCGCTACAATGGAAAGGAGCAGGAGTGTCAAGGATAAATCAGGATGACAGGCGAAATGTTTGGAAGGGAGATCACTATGAAATATTTGATTATTGGGGCGGGCGGCACCGGCGGCTGTATCGGTGCATATATGACGGAAGCGGGCAAGGATGTGACGCTGATCGCCAGAGGCGAACATCTGAAAAAGATGCAGGAGCAGGGCCTTATCATGGAGACCACCAAAAAGGGAAATTATACCGTGTTTCCCATCAAAGCCACAGACATGGCGCATTATGATGAGCAGCCCGACATTATCTTCGTGTGTGTGAAGGGATATTCTCTGGAGGAGACGATTCCTTTTATTAAAAGAATTGCGAAAGAAACTACGATTGTAATCCCGATTTTAAATATATACGGAACAGGCGGCAGAATGCAGGAGAAGCTGCCCGAACTTCTGGTGACGGACGGCTGTATCTATATTGCGGCGCAGATCAAGGAACCCGGCATAATCTGGCAAAACGGAGAGATCTTCCGGATCGTATACGGAACCAGAAAGCCGGAAGAAATGCGCCCGGAGCTTTTTGAGGTTGCGAAGGATTTAGTGGAGAGCGGTATTGAGGGAGTGTTGTCTGAGAATATCAGACGGGACGCCCTGCAGAAATTTGCCTATGTATCGCCTATGGCGGCCTGTGGCCTTTACTATCATGTCTCTGCATGTGATGTGCAAAAGACCGGAGAGCCCAGAGACACCTTTGTGAAGCTGATGCGGGAGGTGGATGCGCTGGCGGTGGCGATGGGAGTACCCTTCCTGGTGGATATCGTGACCACCAATCTGCAGATTCTGGATGCTCTGGATCCGGAGGCAAGTACCTCCATGCAGCGGGATGTCTATGCGGGTAAACCGTCGGAAATCGATGGCTTGATCTATGAAGTGGTGCGGATGGGTGAGCGGTACGGCGTGCCGGTTCCCACCTACCGGATGATTGCAGATAAAGCGCGGGAGGATGGACTGAAGTAGGTGGGAAACTACCGGGTGGAGGAAAGTATGACAGAAAATACAGAGAAGAAGTTTAAAGAGAAGTACCTGGCGGGGGAGGTCGAATTTGAGGAGATCGACGACTACAGCCAGGAATGGGGATTCAGCGATACCGAGATGACCCTGCGGGAGTATCTGGGACTGAACGCCGAGGAGGAAGATGCCTGGGTGAGCGTGGGAGATGAGGCGCTGCAGGAATTGCTGGATAAGCAAAAATAAACGAAAAGGTGGGCAAAAGAGGGGAGATACCCCGACGATTGCCCGCCTTTTATTGCACTCGATTTTTTATAGTTCTCGCCGACGCAGTCTCCATAGTGACAATAAGGAAAACAGGATAATATACACGATGCAGCCGGACACAAAGGGTCCGACCTCCAATTCCCGGTACGGGTTGTTAGCACGCATCCCTATACTGTAGAGGGAGTAGGGATAGAAAAGCCCTAAACCCTTGTTGGTAACCATCATTCCGCCGATTCCGCCCGCCATTCCGATGCCGATGGGGACAGCAAAGGAACGGATGAGCAGGGAGAGAAAAAGCTGGACGCAGCAGACGGCCATGCCGCTGAGGATGCCTCCCAGAAACCATCCCATTGCCTCCTTTGGCGGTCCGCTCTCAAGGCCGCAGAGATTTCCACACAGGAAGTACAGCAGAAAGATCCATGCGTTGCCGGCAACGATCATGAGCGCCGCATGAAAAAGTTTGCCAAGATACAGTGCGCTTAACGGCACGGGAGTCGTGAGGAAGCCGTTCCAATTGTTGCGCATATGCTCTAAGCGCCACAGGTAAGAGCAGTAGGTGCCGATCAGCGCCGGCATAAAGAAATAGCAGAGAAAGAGGGAGTGCTGGCTCCAGAGACTGTACCACTCACTTTTCAAAATCCCCTGGTTCATCATATAGTTATTGGTGCCGAAAAAAGCCGAGATCATGGGCAGGAAGAAGAAAGCCAGCCAGACAGGGCTTCGTTTTAATTTTAATCGTTCCGCTTTTATGGTTTTTAGTAATGGCAGATTCATAATATCCTCCTTTTGATCATAATGAATTGATTTAAATGTTTTTACGTGCAAACAGGATTCTCCCAGCGATATAAAAAACAATGGCCCAGACGAAAATGCAGACTACAGCGGCTATCTCTACAGGAGAATATTCGCGATAGAAGTAGGTGCAGATCCGGGTGGCCTCATCCCAATCCATCCAGACCAGTGCGGCGCTTAAGTTTCCGCCCCAAGGCAAAAAGGAGTAGCGGGACACATACATCAAAAGCAGGGCGATCATGGAGCCGCCAAGCCCGGCCACAAGAGGGATCATCTGGTTGGCAAACAGCATGGAGAGCAAAAGCTGCAGCAGGAAAAGAGACAGATTGCTGGCCAGCTTTAACACATAGGAGAGCAGATAATATTTCACATCGGGATGTCCCACATAGCCCAGATGATAGCCCAGTGTGATAAAGAAGGCAAACTGAACCACGAACATGACGGCAATGACGATAGCGCCGCAGAGGGCCTTGGCGTGATAGAGGCTGCCCGCGCTTCGTAAGGTCTCAAGCTGCTTGTAGGTATTGCCCTTGTGTTCGATATCGGCGAGGCGGGAGGCCAGAACCGACATGATGGTGGGCATCATGATACCGTCCACCAATGACACTGTATATAACAGTGCGGTCCATCCGCACTCCAGCTCCCAGTCTTTGGGATTCCGGAGGGCCCACATACCCCACAGCATCTGTACGGCTAACATGGCAAAAACCGTCAGCCAGACTTTTCTTCTCTTGATCTTATAAAATTCTAACTGCAGTGTTTTCATAAACTGGACTCCTTTCCGGTCAGGGAGAGGAAGATATCTTCCAGACTCTTTTCCCTTTTTTCGATGCGGTACAAGGCTACATTCTGTTCCACCAGACGATTACACAGACGCGCCACGTAAGCGTCGTCCATCAGCGGGAACAGCAGATAATCTTCCTCCTGCTCCACCTCGATGCCGTCCTGATGCAGCAGGGAGATGGCGGTGGCGGGATGCCCGGTGCGCAGGGCGATCTGCTGTTTGGCATGGGCGTGCAGGGAGGCAAGCGTATCCTGATAGACTAACTCTCCCTTGCGAATGATGCCCACATGGTCAGCCATCTGGTCGATCTCACTCAGAAGGTGGGAGGAGACCACCACCGTGATGCCGTATTGTGAGGGAAGCGTGCAGATCAGTTCTCTCATTTCCTGAATGCCTGCCGGATCCAGTCCGTTGGTGGGTTCATCCAGAATCAGAAGCTTGGGGAAACCCAGAAGCGCGGCGGCCAGCCCCAGACGCTGCTTCATGCCCAGGGAATAGTGGCTGACAAGCTTCTTTTTCGCGTCGCTTAGTCGCACGATTCTTAAAACCTCGTCGATATCCTTTGGGGAACAGCCCTTGAGAGTCTGGATGATGTGCAGATTTTCTTCCCCGCTTAAATGCCCATAGTAGCTGGGCGACTCGATCAGAGACCCGGTATCCGCAAGGAGATGGATGCGATTTTTCTCATTCATGGGCGTGCCAAAGAGCGTGATAGTCCCTTCCGTGGGTCTGGCCAGCCCGAGAATCATTTTCAATGTGGTGGACTTGCCGGCACCGTTGGGACCTAAAAAGCCGTATACTGCGCCGGGTGGGACTTTCATGTTGAGAGCGTTGACACAGCGTACCTTGCTGTATACTTTGGTGAGATTGTGTGTTTCAATAAGATTTTGCATGAGAACCTCCTTTTCGAGCTATATTTCAATGATGTAGAAGAATGTTAATTCAACATCAGGTGAATGGTATACTACGAGGATAATGAATGCGGCTTACAGGAGGATGAAGTCTACCTTACGGTTACCTTAAGAATATATTGATTGCTTTTTTGATATGAAGCAATTATAATAAAAGAGTAAAAAATTACGTTTTGTAATATTTATATAAATGATGAAC
>CAMWMO010000050.1 GCA_947175305.1 uncultured Lachnospiraceae bacterium | reverse complement strand
GTGTAAAATAATGTATGCGGTGTGAGTGTCAACTTTTTGATCGTCAGCGACCCGTTCCCACTGTAGTTAATGCGAAACTGCAGCCCTTTGGCATCTTTGGAGAGGGTAAATTCCGCTGTCAGCTCATTATTCCAGCTATTTATGGGCCATGCCGCAATCTTATCCCCCTGCTCCCAGAGCTCCAACACGCTGTCTGCCTGATCGGCGCTGTAGTTCATGGACACACTGTAACTTCCCTTGTTCATGACGTAACAAGGCGTACTCGCCACCGCACCGTACGCGGCCACATAACTTCCCGCAGTTTGTGTCTCCGCCGTCTCGATCAGACCGGCAGTTTTCCGAAACACCAGTCCATTATCCGAGTCAATCAGACCCATAGTATGCTGCAGTTCTGTCCCGGTGTAAACAATGGGTTGCTTTCCTTCATCCCCCAGCCACAAAAGCACCACAAACAACACTGCCAGCACACCATATGTGATTTTACTCTTAAGCGATATCGTTTTTGTCATTTTGGTTCCTCAGGTGCTGTCTGTCATATCAGCTATATCCGATAGTAGGTTACGATTTTTTTCACTGCCTCGATCACGCTCTCCACATCCTCATCGCTCATCGCGTAGTAGAGCGGCAGAGAAATGATCTCCTCATAGAGTTTCTCCGCATTAGGGCACAGTCCCCGCCGGTATCCCAGCTTTTCATAGTAAGGGAAATAGTAGGTCGGTATATAATGTACATTACAGCACACCTTCTCCGCCTTCAGCGCCTCAAAAAACTGTTTTCTGCCGATCCGCAGCTTTTCCGGCACGATACGCAGGATATACAGATGCCTCGTGGTATCTGACTCCGGAATCTCCCGCTGCACAAACAGCTCCGGCAATTCGGAAAACGCCTCATTGTATCTTTTTACGATCTCTTTTCTGCGGCTGCTGAACATGGGCAGCTTATCCAGCTGGCTGATGATCAGCGCCGCCTGCATGTCCGTGATACGGTAATTATAGCCCAGAGCGATCTGCTCGTAATACCAGGGGCCGTCAGACTCATGCTCCATCTGCGACTCATCTCTTGTGATGCCGTGAGCACGGTACAATACCAGTTTTTTATATAACGCCTCGTCATTGGTCAAAACAGCGCCGCCCTCACCGCCTGTCACAGTCTTGACCGGATGAAAACTAAATGTAGTCATATCCGCAATAGAACCGTTGGCCTGTCCTTTGTATTTTGTGCCGATCACATGAGCGCCATCCTCGATCAGAGTAAGTCCGTGCTTTTTACAGATCGCGAGAATCGGCTCCAGATCCACAGACTGTCCCGTGAAGTCCACTGCCACAATCGCCTTTGTCCGGGGTGTGACCGCCTCCTCCACCTTCTTCGGATCAATATTGTAAGTCTCCGGATCAATGTCCACAAACACGGGTCTCGCCCCACAATAAAGCGCGCAGTTTGCCGACGCCGCAAAGGTGATAGGGGTCGTGATCACCTCATCTCCCTCACCCACACCCGCGGCAAGCGCCGCCATGTGCAGAGCCGCTGTGCCGTTTGCGCAGACCACAGCGTATTTTGCACCCGTCAGCGCACACAACTTCTGCTCCAGTTCCCCGATCTTCGGCCCACAGGTCAGGAAGTCGCTTCGCAGTACCTCCGTCACCGCCTGAATATCCGCCTCGTCTATATATTGATGTCCGTAAGAGATCGGTGTCTCTCTTGCCGGCCTTCCGCCTTCTATCGCTGGCTTTTCCATAATTCCTCCTATACGCTGAGAGAGGACACGCATTTCCACACATGTCCTCCTTGTATTCATCCCTCTATTTTTCCAGTTCTACTTCTTTTAACAGCGCTCTGATATCCTCCACGCCAAGCCACTCTGTGTTATTGTCAGAGCTGTAAGAAAAGCCTTCCGCCACCTTGACACCGGAGAGGTCCGGCTGCTGTCTGTTATTCCAGGTCATCTGCGGATAGACGATAAAATGCTTGTCATATTCGTAGGTGGTCGCGGAATCCTCTGTGGTCACCATGATCTCATGCAGCTTCTCTCCCGGCCGGATACCGGTCTCCCTTATCTTACATCCCGGCAGCATAGCCTCCGCCAGATCCGTGATCTTAAAGGAGGGAATCTTGCTGATGAAAGTCTCTCCTCCGTTCGCCTCCGCCAATGCCTTGAGCACCAGCTCCACACCCTGGGTCAGACTGATCCAGAATCTGGTCATACGAAGGTCTGTAATAGGCAATTCCTCTGCCCCCTCTTGAATCAGCTTGTGGAAGAAGGGAATGACAGACCCGCGGCTTCCCGCCACATTACCGTATCTGACGATGGAGAAATTGATATCCTTCGTGCCCACATAAGCATTCGCCGCCACAAACAGTTTGTCCGAGACAAGCTTCGTCCCGCCGTAGAGATTCACCGGATTGACCGCCTTGTCCGTGGACAGTGCCACCACCTTGCGCACGCCCGTATCCAACGCCGCGTCGATCACGTTCATCGCCCCGTGGATATTAGTCTTGATCGCCTCGTTTGGATTATATTCGCAGGCAGGCACCTGTTTTAATGCCGCCGCATGAATGATATAATCAACTCCCTCACAGGCCCGCCGCAGACGATCCACATCACGCACATCGCCGATAAAAAACCGAAGCTTTTCTTCGTGCTCTTTAAATTCATTGGCCATCATCCACTGCTTAAACTCATCCCGGGAATAGATGATGATCTTTTTCGGCTCATAGTGGGTCAACACATATCGGGTAAAACATTTTCCAAAAGAACCTGTCCCGCCGGTGATCAGTATGGTTTTATCTTTTAAATTTAACATAGGTTTCCTCCGAACAAAATATTATCAGATGCCAAGCTCACGAAATGCCTTATCGTAAGGCGCCCTGCACAATCCCTTCTCCGTAATGATTCCCGTGATCAGGGAATGATCCGTCACATCAAAAGCCGGGTTGAACACTTTAACGCCCTCCGGCGCCATGGGCTCCTTGTACCACATCTGCGTGACCTCCTCCGGTGCGCGCTCCTCGATGGGGATCTGCTCTCCCGTCTCTATGGACATATCGATGGTAGAACTGGGGGCACAGACATAAAAGGGAATCCCGTAATGCTTCGCCAGAACCGCCACACCGGAAGTGCCTATCTTATTGGCAGTGTCTCCGTTTCGCGCCACCCGGTCACATCCCACAAAGACGATATTTACCTTCCCGCTCTTCATCACTGTGGAAGCCATGTTGTCACAGATCAGCGTGGTATCTATTCCCGCGCCGTGCAGCTCAAAAGCCGTGAGCCTTGCCCCCTGCAGCAGCGGTCTGGTCTCATCACAATATACCCGAAAATCTGTCATCCCGTGCTCCAGCGCCACATACATGGGCGCCGTGGCCGTTCCGTATTTTGCGGTAGCCAAGGTTCCCGCATTGCAATGCGTAAGAATACCGTCTCCGGGCTTTAACAGCCCATATCCGATCTCCCCAATACTGCGGCTGATCGCCACATCCTCGTCCCGGATCTGCTGCGCCTGCGCAAAGAGAAGTTCTTTGATCTCAGCTACAGGCTTGTCCGCGTGTTCCCGCAATACGCGCTCCATCCGATCCAGTGCCCAGAAAAGATTGACCGCCGTGGGACGCGCTTTCGACAGATATGTTTTCTGTCTCATAAATTCCGCAAGAAACGCCTCGTAATCCTGCGTGTCGATCCGGGATGCCGCAAGCGCCATGGCGTAGCCGGCACACACACCGATCGCCGGGGCTCCCCGCACCCGCAGATATTTGATCGCCTCAAAGATATCTTCTGTTTTTTCCAGCCGAAGCACCTTGACCGTACCCGGCAGCAATGTCTGATCCAGTATCTCCAGACAGCTCCTGTCTTCGGACAGGCGAACGGTATCTAACTCCAATGCGTTCATTTTATATCCTCACAATAAGTCCATTATAGGCAGTTTTTCCGGGCATGTCAAATGCGCCTCTCACGGCTGCACGCCATTGTCCGCCGTCGTCTCATCATCACCGTAATACCACGACCCACAATATTTATAAAGGTATTGAAGCTCCACTTCCGATGCCCCACAGCTTGCGGCGATCCGCATATTCTGCGCTTCCTCATCCTTCACATCATCGTATAGCGGAAGATACGCCACCAGCGCGTCCGCGTTCGCAATAGCCGGTTCTGTGATCACATCCTCGCTCTCCGCGGAGACAAAATACACTCTGTCGTATTCCATCAGCACATCGGCCACCGCCCAGACACACCATTCTTCCCCCGGCTTGTACACATAAACCACAGGAATATTCTCCGCCGCCTGTTCTCTGGCAAGCGCCACCTCCTCCCGGGCTCTCGGGTAAAGGAACACCACATCCACCCGCAGATACGCCATCACGACCACCGCAGCGCAAAACAGCAGTGCCAGCTTCTCCGTATATTTCCTGTGCCTGATCAAAAAGGTAAGGAACGCTCCCCACAGATCGCCGAGCAGTTCAAAAATAAACAGCACAACCTTCACAGCCGACGGACACAGCCGATACAGAATCCCCGGCTTCTTGTCCGCTTTTATGACAGGCCTCACATTGATCAGGGCAACCGCCTGTCTCCACAATGTCCTGCAGGTAAAAAGCAGCAAAAACACCACGATTCCGTAGACCGGAAGCTGATAACGGTTAGAGGTCTCTCCCAGCAGGAGCGCCGTCTTGGAAACCGTCAGGAAATAGCCCACTGCCGCAAAAAGTAGCATCCCAAACGGTATTCCAAACCGAAGTCCGTCCTGCTTCACTCCCGCTTTTGCGTTCACCCCGCCCCTTCGGTGCACTCTCACTGCCAGAGAAATCACCACGATCAGGATGATAAAAAACAGATAACCGAATACATAACCATTCATCAGCTCCAGGAAAAACCAGACCCGCTCAAGGGTATTGGACATATTGAAAAAATTTTCCGTGGCCTGTGCGCCCCTCTGACCTCGAAACATCTGTCCAAGGCAGGACGGATAGGTCAGATAGGCCAGAATAAACGCCGCCGCCTGACTGATCCCGTACCACAAACACTTCTGCAGGCTTCGTTCCCGCCATAGCAGATAAACGCAGAAAGCCAACGACATATAAAACAAAAAGATAAAATAATAATACTGTGTCAAAAACCCCACATAAGTGACAACCGCCATAACCAACAGAAGTTTAACGAAGGACAGGTCTTCCTCCCATTCTGTTTCGCCCCGAGGCCTCTGCACGGCCAGCACATGCAAAACAGCGCAGAGCAGCACAAAGGTTGTGAGCATCTCATACATTCTGATAAATACCACACCGCTCATGGAGGCAGGGCTGAGGCCAAAAAACAGCGTCACAAGATACGCCATTTTGACGTCCCGGCCGCTCACCAAATATGACATATATGTCAGTAATATAAGATTGATCCCGTGGAAAAAAAGATTGACCGAAAGGCCGATCCACTTGGAAAACACGCCCGGCACCAAAGACGCCACCGTGTGAAACACCCAATAATACATGGGCGGATGTACGTCCCAGGACTGCACCTGTTTTACCAATCCATACTGAAACCGTTCCCCGGGCAGCACCACAAACTCATTGCGATAAGTCTCCTGCTCCATCCATTTTCCGTCTTCCACATAGAAACCGTTCGTGCGGGCCGTAGAATAATAGGTATAGAATTCATCCTCGTGGAATCCCTGTTTCAACGTACAAAAATAAAAGGCCGCCGCCATCAGCACGGCCCACATCACCCAAAACCCGATCAAAACCTTTTTGTCCATCTTTTTGTCCATCTTTTTATCCATCAACCGTCTGTCCCGCTATCTTCATCTTCCCTGCATGCACCTTTCTGACCGTCCGCGGTGCTGCCGCAAGCAACAGCAGATATACCTTATTCTTTTTAGTCAGGTACGGATTCTTCACGGTATCCGTCACATGTCTTCTCAGGTATTTTTTTACCTTTCGGTAAAAAACGTTGTCAGCCTTCATCTGTGAAACCGGTACGTGCAGCATATAATCCAGTCTCTGATAGAGATTAAACCGCACCGCGCTCTCATGCAGGGCAGGATATTTTTCATCCACAAGCGCCTGCACTCTGTCCGCATTGTCCACGATATCCAGAAACACCCTGGAAAAGCTGTCCTTTGTCCGCGTTCTGGTGGTGCTCGTCGCCCGGCACACCACATGATATCCCTGCTGCGACAGAATAACAATGCCGGATATCTCCTGTAAAAGCTCTAAGAGCAGCCGGAAATCCTCATTTAACTCGCCCTCGGGAAAACAGTGTCCCGCAAAGACCTCCCGGCGAAACAGCTTGGTACAAAAGGAGCAATCTCCCCGATGCAATAAAAGCTCCCGGATAAATGTCTCTGCGTCACAGAAATATTCCTTTTCCGGCGGCAGACAGACATCCGGCAGACGATTTCCGTCCTCATCCACCTCATCCCGGGAGATCTGTACCACGGAATGTTCCCCCGCTTCGAGAACACGCAGCATCTCCTCATAGACATAAGGCTCTATATAATCATCGCTGTCTACAAAACCCAAAAAATCTCCGTCAGCCAGCTTTAATCCCACATTACGCGCAGAGGAAGCCCCGCCGTTTTTTTTATGATACGTCCGGATCCGTGCATCCTTTGCCGCCAGCCGCTCGCAGAGCTCATCCGTCCCGTCCGTGGAGCCGTCATCGATCAAAAGAATATCCAGATGCCGATAGGTCTGTGCACAGATGGAAGCGACACATCGCTCCAGGCAGTCTATGGAATTGTACACGGGCACAATGACGCTGATCTTTTTCATATCTGTTTCCATTACAATCCTTATTCCGATGCTGTTTTCCGTTGTGATTCCGCCTGCCGCTCCATGTCCGCAAGCGACGCTCCGGGCCGGATCACAGGCGCTATGCTCAGCGGCCCCTCCTGCTCCGGCTCTATCTTTCCCTGCCGCAGCTTTTCTACAAACCGCAAAAGCGCAGACGCCGCATGCTCCGCGTTCCACATATCGCGGATGGTCTCATAGGCGGCATATCCCATGCCCCGCCTCTCCTCCCAGTGCTCGAAAAGATCCAGCACCAGAGCCTCCATCCGGTCATATCTTCCCTTCTCATAGAGCAGGCCGTTTTCACCGTGGCGGATCAGGAAAGGCGCAGCGCCCACTCTGGCGTCCACTACCTCCACACAGCCGCTGTTCATCCCCTCATTGACCACGGCTCCCCATCCCTCCAGCTGATTGCTGGTAAAAAGATGAATGTGGCATTTTTCCATCACATCCCGTACCTTTTCCGGCGGGGTATATCCATAAAAAACAAAGGAGTCCCGCAAGCCCTCCCGCTCCACTTCCTGCCGGATCTCCGGCTCCATCTCTCCGCTTCCCAGCATATGGATACGGAAAGCATATCCCTTCTTTTGCAGCGTTTTCGCAAGCCGCACCACATATTCCGGGTGCTTTAAGGGAATGAAGCGCCCCGCCCAGACAATCTGAAGCGGTCCCTGCGCCGGCTTCATCGCCGCGAACGCCTCCTCACTGTAGGTTCTCAGCTCGGTAAAATATCCCCAGCAAAAAAGTTTGTCCGGATAGGCGCCGATCAGGCGAAAATCCGACGCCGTATAGGCCCCCGCGCAGAGCATACAGACATTCTGCCTGCGATATCGGATATGCTCTCTGTACTTTGCCAATAGCCCTCTCGGTGAGACTGCCTTCCATTGCCCCTCCCGATAAAGCCGTTCGCTCACCCGCAAGGTCGTTTTCCCGGACATAAGTCTGGGAGCCACAATGTCCTCCCGGCCCGTCCAGCCAAAGAGCACCACATCGCTCTCCATGATCTTTTTCAGGCACTCGTATTCGTCCTCATAGAGGCACATGACGTACGGTATATCGTTTATGTCAACACTCCATCCCATCTCACGGCGTTCCTGCTCCATGGGCATAGTCTGGATAAACGTAAAATCCTTTCCCAGCCTCTGATAGAGCGCCTCGCATAAAGGAATCTGGTGATGATTGATATAGTTGGACACGAAAGTAAAGGTCATTCCAT
>CAMWMO010000049.1 GCA_947175305.1 uncultured Lachnospiraceae bacterium | reverse complement strand
AGATCGAGCTGGATGGAGGAATTTATGATCCGGTGGCGCTTCTGACCCTGTTTGTGAGACGCAGTCTGGGGCTTATGAGCATCATTGCCGCCATGGAGAACATCGGCGCCTTTATGTTTACAGTATATAAGACGGATGACCGTATGGTGGAGATCCTTTTGCAGGTGGCGGCCAATCTGAACCTAAAGACAGATCAGATTTATTTTCAGAGCCATACGGAGAGCCTGTATTCTTTCATGCTGCATCAGCCGGCTGAGCTGTGGGCTTATCATGTGGCGGTATGTGAGCACGACGGCAGATATTTAAAGATCTACCGCATGGAGTGTAATAAGAGAACGACGCCCATCGTGACGTTGATCGAGGAGCAGCTGTACGAGACGCTGGTGATTCCCCGGGAGGAGGAAGAGGATTCTGTAAAGCAGGATGCTTTCCGGCTGGCGGACGAAAGGTTTCTGGGGATTTTGGAGAAGCTGTGCGAGGGGCGGATCGTCTCATCAGCCTATCTTCTGGGAGACGGCTTCCGGGAGGAGTGGCACAAGAGCTCTTTGCAGTTTTTATGCCGTAACAGGCGGGTGTTTCAGGGCAATAATCTATTTAGCTGCGGCGCGGTCTACAGTCTGTTGGAGAAGAGAGAGCCCAGCGAGGCGGGTAAGACCCATATCTTTCTGGGAGAAGATAAATTAAAGGCAAATATCGGCATGCGAGTCAAGCGGCAGGGAAAGGAATCCTACTATGCCCTTCTGGACGCGGGAGAAAGCTGGTATGATCTGCGCAAGACCTGCGATATCTTTTTGGGAGCGGAAAAGTCACTGTCCTTTGTCATCACGCCGCTCACGGGAAAGAATGTGGAGACGAAGAAGATCCCGCTTACGGGAGCAGAGAAGACTGACGCGCCTTTTGCCAGGTATGAGCTGGAAGTGTCGATGGCCGGCGCCGATATCGTGCAGATCAAGGTGACGGATCTGGGATTGGGGGAGTTTTTCCCTTCTAACGGACAGATCTGGGAAGAATCGTTTCAGATTTCATGAGCGGTGAGGAACGGAAGAGAATATGAGCAGTCATATGATCCTGGGGACGGGCAGAAGAGCCGAGACCCCTTACTATGTGGAAAGATTTTATGTAAACCTATATTCGGTAGAGGAGCTATGTTTTCTTTTCGTGGACAGAGCGGAGCTCCTGGACGGAGAGATCATGCAGCGGGAAATGGTGCGCTGGCTGGAAGAGCAGTGCGGCTTAAACGATCTGGCGCACGCACTCTCTGCGCTTATGAACCGCAAGGGTTCCACGGCGGCTTATGTGGGCGCTATCCTGGAGTATGTAAGTATTTATCCGCCGGAGGTGATCCGGAGGACGGAAGAGATCGTACGGGGCAACGAGGGCTTAAGTCCTTATGAACGGCACAAGGCCAAGGCGGATTACCTGTTGGGGGAGAAGCGTTATCTGGCGGCGCTGCAGCAGTATCAGAGTCTGCTCTCCGCAGTGCCGGATACAGAAAAGCTATTGACAGCCAGACTGTATCATAATATGGGAACGGCCTGCGCGGGAATGTTTTTGTATGAGCAGGCGGCAGATCTGTATCGAAGATCCTACGAGATCGATGGGAAGAGAGAGGGGCTGACCATGTATTTGGCGGCGCTTCGCATGGGTCACAGGGAGAAGGCTTACATTGACTATATTGCAAAGCATCCGGAGTATCACGATCTGTCTCTGGAGGTGGAGCGTATCGTGAAACAGGCGGAGGGCTCCTTTGAGGGGACGGATGAAAACAGGATGCTGGTCACCTATCAGGTGATGAAGGAGGAGGGCGCGGGGGCGCTTGGGGGTTCCGGGCTTTACTATGAAGAACTGGAGAAGCTGACGGCAAGATTAAAAGGTGACTATCGCAGGAGTATGAGTTAGGCAGTATACACTGGCAGGGAGGGAAACATGGGATTTATTAAGAAACTGTTAGACAGATTCCGTAGAAATTATGACGAGTACGATGACGAAGAGTGGGACGAGGAGGAGTCCTCGCGGGAGATAGATTTTGATAATAAAGAGCAGAGAAACGACTATGTGAGAAACTGCCTGGAAAAGATGGCGGACGCTACCAAGGAGCTTGAGAACCTCAATTTTGAGTACAACATGGTCACCTCTTATCTGAAAGATATGGAAGAGATCGAGGCGCTTCCTCAGGAGGAGAGCGAGCAGCTCAAGGAATGTGCCAAGAGAGTGTCCCTATTGCAGGATCGTAAGACCGACTTCATGGGACGGGCCCGCCGGATCACGGATGAAAAATACCGTATGGTAGAGCGCATGGAAGAGGAAGTGGAGGAAGGGCTGGAAAAGATCTCGGAGGCGGAGGAGTATCAGGAACTGATCCGCAAGGACTTAAGCCGTCTGGATGGAGAAAAGCATGCTTATCTGTACCGGAAAAGTGAGGTCATGCGGCTGATCTCCGACACCAAGGGTATGGCGGTCATCTGTGTGACGGCATTGGGGCTTTGCGTTCTGCTGCTTCTGTTTTTACAGTTTTTCCTGGAGATGGATACAAAGCTTGGATATCTTCTCACGGCAGGTGCTGCCGCAGTGGTGATCACCATGATCTATGTCAAGCATATGGATGCCAGACGGGAGCTGAAACGGGTGGAGACAGGGATCAATAAGATCATCCTGCTGCAGAATAAGGTGAAGATCCGCTATGTGAACAATACCAACCTCTTAGAGTATCTCTATATGAAATACGGCGCCTCCAGCGGACAGGAGCTGGCTGCCATGTGGGAGAATTACCAGATCGAGAAGGAGGAACGTGAAAAATTCCGCAGGGCGGAACTGGATCTGGATTACAGCGAGCAGGAGCTTTTGCAGATCTTAAAATGTTATCAGATACAGGATCCGGCAATCTGGCTGCACCAGACGGAGGCCATTCTGGATCCCAAGGAGATGGTGGAGATCCGTCACAATCTGATCATCCGCAGACAGTCCTTAAGACGGCGTATGGATTATAACCGGGAAGTGGTGGCTGGTACTTCCCAGAGAGATATCAAAGCGCTGGTGGAGCGGTATCCGAAATACGCCAAGGAGATCATGCAGACGGTGGAAGAGTACGAAAAGAAATTTAATGTAAATTAAGGCATACCTATAAAGGAAAGGAAATATGATTATGAGTACAGACAGATATGTGAGTCCCTTGTCGGAGCGCTATGCTTCTAAAGAAATGCAGTATATTTTTTCTCCTGATATGAAATTTAAGACCTGGCGGCGGCTGTGGATCGCGCTGGCGGAGACGGAGATGGAGCTGGGACTTTCGCAGAATGGCAGTCCTGTTATCACGAGGGAGCAGATCGACGAACTTAAGAAGCACGCGGAGGATATCAATTACGAGGTGGCGAAGGCCAGAGAGAAAGAGGTGCGTCATGATGTGATGAGCCATGTCTATGCCTACGGACAGCAGTGTCCGAAAGCGGCGGGGATCATTCATTTGGGAGCTACCTCCTGCTATGTGGGGGACAACACGGACATCATCGTGATGAACGAGGCCCTGAAGCTGGTGAAAAGGAAGCTGGTCAATGTGATCGCAAAGCTTGCCGATTTCGCGGATACCTACAAGGAACTGCCGACGCTGGCCTTTACCCATTTTCAGCCGGCACAGCCCACCACCGTGGGGAAGCGTGCCACTCTGTGGGCGCAGGAATTCTGCCTTGATCTGGAGGATCTGGACTATGTGCTTTCCGGCATGAAGCTTCTGGGCTCCAAGGGAACCACCGGCACACAGGCTTCCTTCCTGGAGCTTTTCGAGGGAGATCAGGAGACCATAGATAAGATCGATCCCATGATCGCGGAGAAGATGGGATTTGCAAAATGCTACCCGGTGTCAGGACAGACCTACTCCCGCAAGGTGGACACAAGAGTCTGCAACGTGCTGGCGGGCATTGCGGCTTCCGCCCACAAGATGTCTAACGATATCCGTCTTTTGCAGCACCTGAAGGAGGTGGAGGAGCCCTTTGAGAAGAGCCAGATCGGTTCCTCGGCTATGGCCTACAAGAGAAACCCCATGCGCAGTGAGCGTATCGCTTCTCTGGCACGGTTTGTGATGGTGGATGCCTTAAATCCGGCGATCACCTCTGCCGTCCAGTGGTTTGAGCGGACTCTGGATGATTCTGCGAATAAGCGGCTCTCCATTCCGGAGGCATTCCTGGCGGTGGATGGCATTCTGGATCTGTGCCTGAATGTGGTGGATGGTCTGGTAGTGTATGATAAAGTGATAACAAAGCGTCTGATGAGCGAACTGCCCTTCATGGCGACGGAAAATATCATGATGGATGCTGTTAAAATGGGCGGAAACAGACAGGAGCTTCATGAGAAGATCAGGGAGCTGTCCATGATCGCCGGCGCCAATGTGAAGCGTGAGGGAAAAGAGAACAATCTGCTGGAGCTGATCGCAGCGGATCCCGCCTTCAATATGAGTCTGGAGGATCTGCAAAAGACGATGGAGCCTTCCCGCTATGTGGGCCGTGCGCCTTTGCAGGTGGAGAACTTTATAAAAGAAGTGGTGGAGCCGATTCTTAACGAGAACAGAGAACTTCTGGGTATGAAAGCGGATATCAGCGTATGATCGAAATAGAACAGGATTTTGAAAAGACTGCAATGCATGTATCTATGGTCAGCATTATAGCGAACTTTGCATTGACTGTTTTTAAACTGATCGCGGGTGTGATCGCTCACTCCGGCGCCATGCTCTCTGATGCGGTGCACTCCGCTTCCGATGTGTTCAGCACCATTGTGGTCATTGTTGGTATTCGGATATCCAGAAAGGCGTCTGACAAGAATCACCCCTATGGCCATGAGAGACTGGAGTGTGTAGCGGCTATTGTGCTTGCCACGATCCTGGCGGCTACAGGTCTGTGGATCGGTTATTCGGCGGTTACAAAGATCATCGGCGGAGAATACAGTCAGCTGGCGGTGCCGGGGGTGCTTGCGCTGGCGGCGGCGCTTGTCTCTATTCTGATGAAGGAAGCCATGTACCAGTACACGAGGCTTCATGCCAGACAGATTGATTCAAGCGCATTGATGGCGGACGCCTGGCATCATCGTTCCGATGCTCTCTCCTCTGTGGGCGCGCTCATTGGTATCGCCGGCGCCAGAATGGGATTTCCGATCTGTGATCCGCTGGCGAGCGTGGTGATCTGCCTTTTTATAGAAAAGGCGGCTTTTGAGATATTCCGGGACGCGGTAGATAAGATGGTGGATAAGGCATGTGATGAGGAGACGGAGCGGCAGTTAAAGGAGTGTGCCCTGTCTCAGGAGGGTGTGTTGGGCGTGGATCTTCTGCACACCAGAGTGTTTGGCAATATGTTCTATGTGGATATTGAGATCCGTGCCGACGGGAATGAGACGCTGCGCCGTGCTCACGGAATCGCGGAGCGGGTGCACGATTCCATCGAGAAGAATTTCCCGAAGGTGAAGCACATCATGGTACATGTGAATCCCAGTGAATGAATGTTATGTAAACCTAAAATGCAAATTGTACCCCAAAAAGTGCGATGTATTCCCAAGTGCACACTTTTTGGGGATTTTTTATTATAATGTGAGAGTCTCGTGCACAGCGGGCCTCCAATTCGAGTGTGCACAGCGCTTAAACGCAGAAATATTGTTTACCCCTTAAAGCAATAAAACCTATGATTCATTTACCTAATACCTACCTATGAACCTGGAGGGAAGTGTTACATCGTCTGGGGGTCCGCTGTGTCCGGGACATATTAATATAGCAGGTGTTCTCTTTTGGAGAATCCCATTGCATGACGGATAAAAATGAAATATAATCAAAAAGACAACATCAGTTCTGGGAGGAGTGCGGAAACGTATCGCCAGTGTCTCGGTTCACACATTGAATATCCCGGAGGAACACTTGGCGGCTGATGTTGTCTTTTTATTGCGAATCAGGGAAGAAAAATATTGACAAACAATTAAATAAGTGTTTAAATGTTCATATAAACACAGTGATAGAAAAGGAGAGATCTCAATGACAAAAAAACAGAAGAAAGTACTTATCAGAATCCTGGTCAGCGCCGTTTTGGTTCTGCTGTGCGCTTTGCTGCCGGTGGAGAATCCTTATCTGCGGTTTGGCCTGTTTATGATACCCTATCTGATCATCGGCTATGATATCCTGCGAAAGGCTGTTCTGGGAGTGATCCACGGGGAAGTCTTTGATGAAAACTTCCTGATGGCGGTGGCCACTGTGGGCGCTATTATCCTGGGCGAGTATCTGGAAGGCGTGGCTGTTATGCTTTTCTATCAGATCGGTGAGCTTTTTCAGAGCTATGCCGTGGGTAAGAGCCGCGGGAACATTGCGAAGCTGATGGATATCCGTCCGGATTATGCCAATATCGAGACGGATGGCCATATGGAGCAGGTGGATCCGGACGAGGTGGCGATCGGCACGGTCATTACGGTGCTGCCCGGTGAGAAGGTGCCCATTGACGGCACCATCGAAGAGGGAGAGGCTTCCTTAAACACCAGCGCTCTGACGGGAGAGAGCCTGCCAAGACAGGTGCGAAAGGGAGATCAGGTGATCAGCGGCAGTGTAAATATGTCGGGCGTTTTGAAGATCTGCACGACTAAGGAATTCGGAGAATCCACGGTTTCCAAGATTCTGGAGCTTGTGGAAAATTCCAGCATGAAGAAATCCAGATCCGAGAATTTTATCACGCGCTTTGCAAGATATTACACCCCGGCGGTCTGTTACGGTGCGCTGGCACTGGCGCTTCTGCCGCCTGTCATAAACCTGATCCTGGGTCAGGAAGCCCATTGGACGCAGTGGGTGACCAGAGCATTGACCACATTAGTCATCAGCTGTCCCTGTGCGCTGGTGATCTCGATCCCTTTGAGCTTTTTTGGCGGGATCGGCGGTGCGTCCGCGAAGGGGATCCTGGTAAAGGGATCCAATTATCTGGAGGCACTCTCGGAGACGAAATATGTGGTCTGCGACAAGACAGGCACGTTGACCAAGGGCGTATTTGAAGTGACTAAGATGGAGGTGGCAGAGGGCTTTTTGGCAGAAGAGCTTATCGAGTATGCGGCCTGTGCGGAGCATTATTCCAACCATCCCATCAGCAGGAGCCTGCGGGAGGCATATGGGAAGGAAGTGGATCCGGAGCGCATCCGGGATGTGGAGGAGATCAGCGGCCATGGAGTCTGCGCTTATGTGGATGGCCGTCATGTGGCGGCGGGTAATCGTAAGCTGATGGCGAAATATCAGATCACGCCGGGCACAGCTTCCGGCGTAGGCACTGAGGTGCATGTGGCGGTGGACGGTGTCTATGCGGGCTGTATCCTGATCTCCGATGTGGTGAAGCCGGGTGCGAAGGAGGCGGTGGCTTCCTTGAAGAGATCCGGCGTGAGAAAAGTAATTATGTTAACTGGAGATGCCGGGCCTGTGGCGGAGGCAGTGGCGGCGGAGCTGGGCGTGGACGAAGTGAAAAGCGAACTTCTGCCGGCAGATAAGGTGGCGGAGGTGGAACGTCTTCTGGAGGCGAAAGGGAAGAAGGAAAAGCTGGCCTTTGTGGGGGATGGTATCAACGATGCACCGGTGCTCTCCCGGGCAGATCTGGGAATCGCCATGGGCGCGTTAGGGTCCGATGCGGCTATCGAGGCGGCCGATATCGTGCTGATGGACGACGATCCGGCGAAGATTGCGCTGGCTATGCGGATCTCGGCAAAGACGCTGCGGATCGTTCACCAGAATATCGTTTTTGCCCTGGCGGTCAAGTTCGCCTGCCTGATTCTCGGCGCTGTCGGCGTGGTAGGTATGTGGTGGGCGATCTTTGCGGATGTGGGTGTAATGGTGCTGGCGGTACTCAACGCGACGAGGGCTCTCGCGACGAATAACATGTAGGCGGAAGCCCAATTGTTACGATATCTTTACTTAAATGTTAAATTTAGTATGTCTTTCTTGCGCATTATGTGTTAGAATAAAAAGAACGAGTGGAGGTGACCTTGTTTATGAGCACTGATTT
>CAMWMO010000048.1 GCA_947175305.1 uncultured Lachnospiraceae bacterium | reverse complement strand
ATCCGTATAGCCAAGTTCATGCGCCACCCAGGATACCATTCTGCTGTCAATACCACCGCTCAAATCGACTAAATGCCGGTAGCCATACTCCCGATCCTTCTCAAACTCCCGAATGACTGCCTGTCGAAACGCCGCATCGATCCGCTCAATCGCCTCTTCCTCCGACACAGATTCCTCAGCATATGGGATTTTATAATACTCATGAAAGTGCATCTGACCATCTGTAACATCAGCATACTGCCCGGGCATCAGTCGATGAATCTCCCGAATAAACGTACTGTCATCCAGCATGTAGCCGTAGGTCAACATATACTGTGCCGCCCGTGGATTAAAATGATACGCAATCCGATTCGCTTTGAGAACACGCACCATAAAGTCCACACAATTGGAAACGATCCACCGGTCCTTCTCACAATAATAATAGATTGCCTTGTTCGTCGTATGATCGGTATAGATAGTGAGTTTCCCACACTTTTTTTGATAAAAGTATCCGCAAAAACCACCCCGAAGCTTCTTCAAATGTGCATCCATATCATTCTGCGCCGAGGAGACAAACGCTTCCCTCCATTCGCCCGCAAAATCCCCTTTATTTACCACATACCCATCCATGAAGCAAGCCCGGTCGGTATCGACATGAAATATCCGATCTTCAGGGAATTTGTCAAGCAAGTGGTTATACTGCACGCATCCGCCCAGATCCTCCGTATCACCAAGGCAGTCGATATTCAGATTTCTGGCGGCAAGCCAGCCATACAATTCTATTCCTTTATCCATGCCCTTACCCCAGCGCTTTTCGTATACTCTCACACACGGCATTGATCTCCGCATCCTCCATATACGGATGGAAAGGCAGCGAAAGACATCTCTCGCAGATGTACTCTGTATTCTCGCAGGATACCGCCTCAATCGACCAATCCGCAAACGCCTTCTGCCTGTGCATCGGCTTCCTATAATAAACTGCACTCGGAATCCCGTCAGCCTGTAACTGCGCGGTCACCCGCTCCCTCTCTTCCCCGTCCTTAAGGCAGATCGTATACTGCGCCCAACTGGAACGCATATTGTCCAAAACCACCGGAATCTTTACGGCATCACTCAGTCTCTCATCATATTTCGCCGCAACGCGGTTACAGGCTTCTACCTCTTCTTCAAAAAATTGAAGCTTCTGCAGCAGTACAGCAGCCTGCATCGTATCCAGACGGGAATTCATACCGATACGGATATTGTCATATTTATCGCTTCCCTTGCCGTGTACACAAAGCGATCTGAGCCGTTCCGCCCACACATCGTCATCCGTGAACACCGCGCCGCCGTCCCCGTAACATCCCAATGGTTTCGCCGGAAAAAAGGAGGTGGTGCTGATATCTCCAAAGCTGCAGGTTTTTTTCTCTCCAATCATACCGCCAAACGCCTGCGCGGCATCCTCCAATATGAGAAGATCATATTCTTTGGCAATCTCGCGTATCTCCTGATACCTGGCCGGCTGTCCGAATAAATCCACCACCACGATCACCCTGGGGCGCAGCTTCGTGTTGTGGAGAACATACTCAATCGCTCTTTTCAGGCTGTCCAAATCTATATTATAGGTCTCCCTGTCAATGTCCACGAACACGGGAACCGCACCTACCAGAGGAACCACCTCGCCACTGGAAAAGAACGTAAAGTCCGGCACAAACACTGCATCTTGGGGCTCAATCTCCCACGCCATCAATGCCAACTGCAACGCGTCCGTGCCGTTAGCGCAGGTGATACAGTGCTTTGCACCAACATACTCTGCCAATTTCCTCTCAAGTTCTTTTACCTGATTGCCGCTGATAAAGTTAGTGCTTTCAAGAACTGCCTGAATGGCTTCATTAATTTCCTTTTTATGTAGCTGATATTGTTTCTTTAAATCTCTAAATTCCATATATCATCTGTTAATCCTTTGCAAATCTCATTTATAATCACATTATTTCCGATTGCGTTTTTTTTATCACTGCTTTATAGTTCCTTTTACAAACAGGACAAGAAAATTTTCTGTCTAAAACCTGTCCACATTCACATACCCATCCGACTTGCCGCGCGGGAACACCTACTACCAAAGCATAGGCCGCTACATCTTCGGTAACAACCGCTCCGGCCGCTACCATAGCACATTTTCCAATTGTATGTCCGCAGACGATCGTTGCATTAGCGCCTATACTCGCCCCCTCTTTGACAAGAGTCCTTTTATAATTGTCATGCCCTTTCGGATACCTTGCCCTGGGTGTCAGATCATTCGTAAATACACAGGATGGTCCGAGAAATACACCATCTTCAATTTCGACAACCTCATAGACCGATACATTATTCTGTATTTTAACCTCGCTGCCGATATGGACATTATTCGAGATGTTTACATTCTGTCCCAATGAACAGTTTTCCCCAATCACAGCACCGGACTGAATATGACAAAAGTGCCATATTTTTGTACCGTTTCCGATAACGACATTTTCATCTAAATAACTGCTTTCATGCACATAATAACCCTTCATGAAAATCTCCCTTTAAAATCAATTGTGGCACATTCCTGAAGCGGAAATCTCACAGTCGAACCGGTATAAGCAGACTGGTAAATTGCCAAAACAAGTTCCAAAGCTCTCTTGCCAGCCTCTGCATCCACATAGGGTTTTCTATCATTCTGAATTGCGTCAACCACATCCGCATACAGCGGTGTATGTCCATAGCCGTACACATTGGGCGGATTCTCATGGAACTGTGCCTTGACTTCCGCGGAATTGTCCAGCGCATCAGAAAAACGCCACTCCTCGATCACATTGACGGAGCTCCCGCCTGCCTTCACTGTCCCTTTCTCCCCGAAGAGATACAGTGTCTCCTCCAGATTTGCCGGATACACATTGGTCGTCCCTTCTATGATCCCGTAAGCACCGTTCTTAAATTTGATCAGAGCGATCCCCAGATCTTCCGCCTCAATATAATCATGCTTAAGCCTGTCCGTCATACCCATGACGCAGTCGATCTCATCTCCCATCATCCAGCGGAGCAGATCGATATTGTGAATACACTGGTTCATCAGCGCGCCGCCGTCCTGCTCCCAGGTCCCGCGCCACTTCGCTCTGGAATAGTATTCGTAGTCTCTCGCCCACCGGATATGTGCCGTCCCGTGGAACATCCTGCCAAACCGCTCCATCTCCACGGCTTCCCGTATTTTCTGAATAGACTTGTTGAAACGGTTCTGATGACAGGCGCACACTTTGAGATTCTCTTTGTTCGCCGTTGCTATGATCCTGTCCGCGTCAGCTAAGGATAATGCGATAGGCTTCTCGATGATCAGATTCGCATGGCCCAGTTCCATACAATCAATGGCGATCTGCGCATGCTTGCCGCTCTCCGTCGCGATCGCCACCAGCTCCGGTTTCTCTTTTTCCATCATTTCTTTATAATCTGTATAGCAATGCACAGAAGCCGGCAGCTTGAACTTTAATATCTTATCTTTCATATTGCGCTCTTCCAGATCACAGATCGCCACGATATCCAACCCGTTTTTCTGTGCCGCCACAATATGGTTGGGAGAGATCCTCCCGCATCCGATCAAAGCATATTTCATAGATAACCTCTATACCTTTCCTGTCTTATTTTCCCTGCTAAATATCATATCAGCTTTCTGCTTTTAAGCTCCTGCACCATCTTAGCGGCGGCATGCCCGTCTCCGTAATATTTCGGTCTGTCTTCCGGTGCAACACGCCTTGCACATTCAGCCATACGAAGCGCCTCATTCACACTCTCTTCGTCCTCCGAATCGACCTTATGGATCCAATCCTCCCGCACCAGATCCTCCCAAACATCCAAATCCAGCATAAACAGGCACTTAGCTCCCGCAAAGGAGGACTCCTTGGAGACACCACCCGAATCCGTCAGGATCAGTTTCGCCCGGTTCATCAACGCCACCATATCCACATAACCCACAGGCTCTATGATCTCCAGATTAGCGATCGATTCCGCTCTCTCTAACAATCCGAACTGAGCCAGACATTTTCTCGTGCGGGGATGCAGCGGACAAACCACCTTACTACCCAAACGCTCCACCAGATGCAAAATACTCTCCATGCGCGCCCTGTCAGCCGTATTCTCCTGCCTGTGCCAAGTCATCACAATGATCTCTTCCTGTGCATCCTCCTGCGCTGCCTGTCCGGCAATCGACAGATAGGTGTCATACATGATATCTCCCGTCACACACGCTATCTCACCCAATCCCTCCCGTTGCAGATTCTGCATGGATACATCATCCGGACAAAACAGGATAGTCGACAGATGGTCCGTGGCAACCCGGTTGCATTCCTCCGGGTTTGCTTTATTATGTGTTCTTGGACCCGCCTCGACATGAGCAATCGGAATACACAATTTCGATGCCACCACTGCTCCCGCCAGTGTGGTATTCGTATCGCCATACAAAATGACCAGCTCTGGTTTCTTGTCAAGCAGTTCCTTCTCCAGTCCGATCATCGCCTTCGCCGTCATCTGCGCATGACTGCCGCCGCCCGCAGCAAGATTCACGTAGGGTGCCGGAATGCCCAGCTCCTCGAAAAAGACATCCGACATATTTTCATCGTAATGCTGTCCGCTGTGAATGATATTCTGTTGATATCCCATCTTGTTCAATTCATGATACAGCGGCGCCAACTTGATGAACTGAGGCCTGTTGCCCACAATATGAGTTATCATACTGTCTTCCTTTCTCATCTTAAACAGAGAATATTATAGCCTTTTTCATAATAGCATACTCCCTTTTTCAATGCAAATACAACGTATTTCGATATCTCTCCCTCACTTGTCTTTTAAAGGAATGTTTGTTATACTAATTCTGCATTATTATCGAAAAATAAGAAAGCATAGAGAGAAAATATGTTAAGCATTGGCAACAGTTTTTGCATATCTGTCGTTGCAGAGGAACAAACCATTGAGGAAATTGCCAGAATATCCGGTGACACGAATCCGATTCACCTAGACGATGAGTATGCAAAGAAGTCCATATTTGGACGTAAGATCGCACACGCTCTCTTTTGTCAGAACGTAATCTCCATGATCTTGGGGAATCATCTGCCTGGAGAGGGCACGATACTGCTCTCCCAAAGCTTTCAGTATCGAAAACCTGTCTATATTGGAGATGTGATCGAAGTTCGTGTCACGGTGGAAAAAATTCTTCCGAAAGGAAACTATGTGCTGAGCACGGTATGTCGAAATCAGAAAGACGAAATTGTGCTCGACGGAGAGTCGGTGGTAAAATGGGAAACTCTGTAAATGTTAAGGAAATAAAATCTTTTTTGGAGAAAGAGGGACTCCCTTTCAGCATCCACGGCGATCTTGAAAAAACCGTTACCGGTTTCTCTTCTCTTCCTCGCTACCAGGAGGGCACGATCACATGGAACAATTCCAAAAAGAAACTCTCTGAATTCCCGCCTCATGTGTCCGTCTGTGTTGTGCAGGAGGGCACTTGCATGGAGTCAGAAACGCAGATTATATCACCCAATTCCAAGGCTGTCTTTTTCTCCATTTTGGAACACTTCTGGGGTGATGAGCAGGATGACGATATCCCCGTTATCGGCTCCGGTACCATGATCAGTCACAATGTACAACTCGGAGAGAATGTGCGGATCGGCTGTAACTGTTCTCTGATCGGCGATATTTCCATCGGGGACGGAACAGTCATTGGAGATAACGTGGTGATCAGAAACAGAGTGCATATCGGTCGCGACTGCACCATACAGTCCTTAACTGTAATCGGCGAAGACGGATATGGATATTCTGAGGACGAATCCCATGTAAAGACCATGATCCGGCACTTCGGAGGAGTCACTATCGGGGATAACGTATTTATCGGAAATCATACTAATATCGCAAGAGGTACGATTGATGACACCATAATTGGAAGTGGAACGAAGATCGCTCCTTCAACACACATCGGTCATAATAATTATATCGGTGAAAATGTCTCTATTGTATGCGCCAAGCTGTTTGGTAGCGTTGTGGTAGGAAACAATGCATATATATCCTCATGCATTGTACGAAATCAGATTAAAATAGGGAGCAACGCCATTGTCGGAATGGGATCTGTTGTAACAAAAGATGTAGCAGACAATAAGGTTGTCATGGGCGCTCCAGCTAAAGTGATTCGGGAAAACAGCGGAAAGGAAAAGCTGTAAAGGAAAACTATGATGCAATTTACGTATGAATCATATGCAGTCATGCTGCGCAATCTAAGGGATAAAGGCTATCAGTTCAGAAATTACGGAAACTGGCAGGAAGCAGACAGAACCGTGATCCTGCGGCACGATGTGGACAACAGCCTGCAAAAAGCTGTCCATCTGTCGACCGTGGAAAAAACGATTTGCCCGGAGGGTGCTCATGCCACCTATTTTGTGTTGGTATCTACGAATTTTTATAATATTCACTCTAAATCTTCCAGAGAATGTATTCATAAGATCATGCAAAACGGCGGCAATATCGGGCTCCATTTTGATGAGACACAGTATGCCATTTCCGACGAACAGGAGATGAAACAATATGTCCATGATGAGGCAGTGATCTTATCAGATCTTATCGGACAAAAGGTCGATGTGGTATCCATGCACAGGCCTTCCGAAAAGTTTCTATGCTCCAACATCTCATTTTCCGGCATCATCAATTCTTATGAGGAAACCTATTTTCAAAAGATGAAATATGTCTCTGATTCCAGACGGCATTGGCGTGAAAATGTGGAGGAGATTATCGAGAGTGCCATTTATCCGAGACTTCACATTCTGACACACCCATTCTGGTATAGAGAGGGCCAGGAATGGAATCTTCATGACACCTTGCAGGAAGCGATATTGACCGCTTCTCTGGATTACTATGATAACCTGAATGAAAATTTCAGAGATCTGGAAGGGGAAATAGCGCGATCGGAGATCGAACGGAGGAAAGTATGATAAAGGGATACTATGTACATTTTGAGGGGAGAAGCTCTATCGGGATCAGCAAAAAGATCGATATGCAGATGGAAGCATTGTCAAACTATTTTGATATGGGTGAAGCAGAGGTCGACACATCGTCCCGCTCCCTCATAAAAAGAATCTTCGGTCTGTTTCCCACCGCCTCCATCACAAGAGACTATCAAGGAGCCCTTGACAAGCTGGACCATCCTGATTTCCTGTATGTGCGTCGTACAGTTGCAGACCGCGCCTATCTCAGCTTCTGGAAAAAAGTAAAAGAAAAATATCCCGACTGTAAGATTATCATTGAGATCTATACGTATCCCTATGACAAAGATGATTTCGGACGATGGGACGCCTGGCCTTTTTATCTCAAGGAACTGCTGTACCGCCCAAAGCTCAAAAAATATATCAACCGGTTTGTGACCTATACAGAAGACACCGAGATATTCGGCATCCCTACGATACGCACCATAAATGGCGTCCAGATCGATAAGATTGAAATCGTCAAAGGGGAATATCAGGAAAACAAGATCACCATGATGGCAGTTGCCTACATGCAGAGCCATCACGGTTATGAACGGCTCATCGAGGGACTGCGGCAATATTATCAGGGCAATGAACATCCGTATACCGTAGAATTACTGCTGATCGGCGATGGTCCTGAGAAACCCCTCTATGAAAGTCTGGTTCAGGAATATCAATTACAGGAATATGTCAGATTCTACCCCACCATGTCCGGAAAGCAATTGGACGAAATGTACGATATCAGCGATATTGCACTTGCTTCCTTCGGCACATATAAAAAAGGCGTATACACCAGATTATCCGCATTAAAAACGCGGGAATATCTCGCCAAGGGAATGCCCATCATGACGGGCTGTGAGATCGATGTTCTGGACGAACACTACCCCTTTGTCAAAAATTTCCCCAACAATGCTCAGGCAGTCGATATCATGGAGGTCGTAAAGTTCTACCAGAAAATAAAGAACGAACATACCGATAAAAGCACTGTGGCAAAAATCATAAGAGATTTTGCTGTTTCGCATGTTGGCATT